>NZ_JAIWPS010000012.1:0-133945 GCF_021191595.1 Alterluteimonas muca | reverse complement strand
CATTCCGAACTCGGAAGTGAAACGCATATGCGCCGATGGTAGTGTGCATTCAGCATGCGAGAGTAGGTCATCGCCAGGGTCTTTACCCTGAAACCCCCGCCGGTTCCCCGGCGGGGGTTTTTCTTTGCTTGCTGGAATGCCGCCTGCTTCAAGTGCGCCGGATGCGACCTTTGGTCTCGCCGGGCTACGGCGCTGAATGCTGCGGTCGACGAATGTACCCCTGCTTCGCTCGCGCTGGCCGAACGGATGGATACGTATCCGGGAACCCCGCATGCGCTTGTCCAGCAGCACGGGCTTGGCTCTCAGGCCGTGCCGGAAAAGCAGCCCGGGGTCGAATGCGCCCGGTCACTAACCGGGGGGATCGAAGCGCGCGTGATAGCGGTTGCGCACGTGCTGGTTGACGTACGTCGCAAGGCCGCTGCCAGCCTCGGCCCGCTCATGCATGGCCTCGACGTCAGCTGCGCCGGGTTCGACGTCGTCATAGAGATAGATGTATCGATCGTCGGCGAAGCGCAGCAGGATCGAGCTGGGCAGCAGCGCGTAGGCCGGTACTCCGGACTGCCCGGAACGGTTGGCGTAAGGCTTGAACGGCGGCAAATCCATCACCTGAATCTGCCCCACAGGGGGTGGAGTCGCCGTCGTCAACCTCCTGACTGCCTCACACGAGGCGGGCATCACGCAGCCCTGTCGAACTCCGGGGTGGCTACAGCACCAGCGGCGGTTCGCCGCCCACGATCACCACATCGGCCGGGCGTCGTGCGAACAGACCGACGCTGACCACGCCGGGGATCTGGTTGAGGCGTTGCTCCATGGCGACCGGGTCGGTGATCTCCAGCCCGTGCACGTCGAGCACCCAGTTGCCGTTGTCGGTGACCACGTTCTCGCGCCAGACCGGCTGGCCCGCGGTGAGCTCGACGATTTCCCGGGCCACCATGCTGCGCGCCATCGGGATCACCTCGACCGGGAGCGGGAAGCGACCGAGAACCTCGACCCGCTTGGCGGGGTCGATGATGCAGACGAAACGGGCGCTCGCCTGGGCAATGATCTTCTCGCGCGTCAGCGCTGCGCCGCCGCCCTTGATCAGGCACCTGTTGGGATCGCACTCATCGGCGCCGTCCACGTACAGCGGCAGCGGGCCGGCGGCGTTGAGGTCGATGACCGGAATGCCGTGCTGCTTCAGGCGCGCGGTGCTCTGTTCCGAACTGGAGACCGCACCTTCGATGCGGCCGCGGATGCGTGCCAGCGCATCGATGAAATAGGCAACGGTGGAACCGGTGCCGACACCGACGATGCTGCCGTCCTCGACGTATTCGATCGCCTTTTCGCCGGCGAGGCGCTTGCTGTCGGACATCGGTCAGGCCTTGTGTTCGAGGCCGAGCAGGATCTTCCACTGCGCGGCGGTCACGGGCAGCACGGACAACCGGCTCCCCTTGCGGATAAGTGCGAATTCCTCGCCGAGTGCGTCGGCGTGGGTGCGGATCAGGTCGAGCGGTACCGGGTTGTCCAGATGGCGCACGTACTTCACGTCGACCAGGTACCAGCGTGGTTCCTCGAGGGTGGCCTTCTCGTCGAAGTACTTCGACCTGCGCTCGAACTGGGTCGGGTCGGGGTAACTGGTGCAGGCCACCTCGCCGAGTCCGTAGATGCCCGGCACCTGGGTGTTGGAGTGGTAGAACAGCACGCCGTCACCGACCTGCATCTGGCGCATGAAGTTGCGCGCCTGGTAATTGCGCACCCCGGTCCACGGTTCGGTGCCGACGCGCTGGAGGTCGTCGATGGAGAAATCCGAGGGTTCGGATTTCATCAGCCAATAGCGTTTGCGCGTGCTCATGGGGCCGCCGTAAGCAGGGTGTCGGATTCGGTACAGATGGCGTCGAGCGGCACATCCCAATCGCGGGCGTCGAGTTCGCCCACCTGCTGGAACGCGTACGCGACCCCAGCAAGCCACGGCGGACCCGAACGATGGCGGCGTCCGGCGAAGGTCCGGTCGTACCAGCCAGCGCCCATGCCCAGCCGCTGGCCATGGCGATCGAAGGCTACCAGCGGCAGCACCGCCAGGGCGATGTCGTCGGCCTCCAGGCAGGCTTCGGGCCCGAGGTCCGGTTCGGGAATGCCGAAGCGGTTGGTCACCAGCGGATCGCCGGCACGCCATGGCGCGAACCGTAGCCGTCCACCCTCGTGCAGCACGGGCAGACAGTAGACAAGCCCCGGCGGCAGCCGCAGCTGCCAGACATGCAGGGCGACTTCGCCATCCATCGCCCAGTAACCGGCGACGTACCCCTGCGTCGGCATGAAAGGCAGCGCGCCGAGCCGTGCGGCGACCGCTTCGGCTGCATGGATGCGTTGCGCCGGTGGGACGTCGCGGCGGCGCTGCCGGAGTTCACGGCGCAGGGCATCGCGGTCGACGGTCACGGCAGGAAAGTGATGATATGCACCGGCGCCATTGTCACCCAGCACGCGTGCTTCGTCATGTCGGGCCCGAAACGCAGCGGGCGCGGCGGTAGCGGGTACGTCACCCGGCTACCGCCGCGCCCGCGGCTGGAATTCAATACGTCCTCCGCCAATGAAGATGCCTGCGAAACGACCTTGAACCCGGGGTTCAAGTGGGAACGCTGGGGATCCATCGGGCTTTCCGCACGGGGCGGACTTGCACACCCGGATCCGTCACATCCCCAAGGTCGTATTAAGGGACAAGGCGAATGTTTTGCAGGCTGTCGACACAGCAGAGGACGTGGGGCAAGTATAGCGCCGCGCACGGATTACGCATGCGCACACCGGTGACCCGGCCGGTGAAAGTTCAGTTGCGTGTGCACGAGGTGACCGCGCCGCCACCGTCACACGGCCGGCTTACCCCAGGGCATCGAGCCTGCGCTCGATGGCCGCCATCGCCTGCCGCAGTTCCCGCTCGCGCAATTCCTGCTCGTTGCGCAACTGCTGGAGCTCGGCGGCAAGGTTCAACGCGGTCAGCACCGCGATGCGGTCGATCGCGGCCATCCGGTTGCTGCCGCGCAGCTCGCGCATGCGGGTGTCCAGAAGACGTGCGGCTGTGATCAGCGCATCGCGTTCGCCCGGGGCCACGCCCACCGTGTACTCGCGGTCGAGCACGCGGATGTTGACCGGTTCGCCAGCGCTCACGTGTGCTGCTCGAGCGACTTCAGCCGCGCGATCATCGCCTCGACACGGGTGCGCGCCTGCTCGTTGCGCGCCAGCAGTTGCGAGCGCTCGCCGCTCAGCTGTTCCTGCTGCTGGCGCAGGCTGCGGTTCTCCTCGGTCAGCCGCTGCACGCGGTCGACGAGACCATCAATGCGGCTGGCAACTGCGCGAAGCTGGGCGGCGACATCGGGATGGTCCATGGCGGCACGATAGGAAGCGGCCGGGGGGCGGTCAAGGCAGGCCGTTGGCGTGCGCACGCGGGGCCTGGCGCGCGCCGTCCCAGTTGCGGATGAAGCCGAGCGCGCTGTGTGCATCCAGCGGTGGCGACAGCCAGAACCCCTGCACCTCGTCGCAGCGCTGCTGGGCGAGGAAGCCGAGCTGCGCTTCGGTTTCCACGCCTTCCGCCACCACCCGCAGACCGAGCGAGTGACCCATCGAGATCACCGTGCTGGTGATGGCCACGTCCTCGGGATCCCCGGGCAGGCCATCGATGAACGCCTTGTCGATCTTGATGGTATTGATCGGCAGACGCTTGAGGTAGGCCAGCGACGAATAGCCGGTGCCGAAGTCGTCGATCGCAAGCGATACACCCAGGGCGCGGAATGCCTGCAGGGTGGCGGCGCTCTGCGCGGCATTGGCCATCAGCACGCTTTCGGTGAGCTCCAGCTCCAGCACCGACGGATCGAGCCCGGTGTCCTCGAGCACGCGTTGCACCACGTCCGGGAAGTTGCCCCGCAACAACTGCAGCATCGACACGTTGACCGACAGGGTGAGATCCCCCGCGCCGTGCTGCTGCCAGCGGCGCAGGGTCAGGCAGGCCTCGCGCAGCACCCACTCGCCGATCTCGAGGATCAGCCCGCTTTCCTCGGCCAGCGGGATGAAGTCGTCCGGCGCCACTTCGCCATGCTCGTCGCTGTACCAGCGCAGCAGTGCCTCGACGCCACTGATGCGCGAATGCGCCAGGCTCAGGCGCGGCTGGAACACCAGCCGCAGCTCACCGCGGTCGAGCACCTTGCGCAGCCCGGCAGACAGCCGCGCGCGTTGCCGTGTGCTGGCATCCATCGCGTCGTCATAGCGCATGAAGGTGCGGCGTCCGGCGCTCTTGGCCTGGTACATCGCGGTGTCGGCGCGTTTGAGCAGTTCCGTCGGTACCTGGCCATGGTCCGGGTAGAGGCTGATGCCGATCGACGGCGAGATCGCGATCTCCTGGCGGGCATCCAGCAGCAGCGGCGCCTCGAAGGCCATGATGATCTCGCGCGCGGTGCGCTCGGCCTCCTGTGCGCCTTCGATGCCTTCCAGGATCACGGTGAACTCGTCGCCCGACAGCCGCGCGACGGTGTGCTGCTCGCCGACCGTCTGCTGCAGGCGGGTTGCCGCGGCGCGCAGGATGCGGTCGCCGGCGGCGTGTCCGAGCGAATCGTTGATGTCCTTGAAGCGGTCGAGGTCGAGAAACAGCACCGCGATCCGCGTGCCCTCGCGGCGCGCGCGGACGATCGCGCGCGACAGCCGCTCCGACAGCAGCGAACGGTTGGGCAGGTTGGTGAGGGTGTCGAAATTCGCGAGGTAGCGCAGTTCCTGCTCGGTGCGCTTCTGCTGGGTGATGTCGTTGAGCACGGTCACGTACAGCGTCGAGTCCTCGCTGTCATCGGACTCCACCGCGCTGGCCTCGATCGCGCAGAGGAATTCATCGCCGTCCGAGCGCCGCTGCCACATCTCGCCGCTCCAGCGGCCCGAGCGCACCAGGCGCTTGCGGATGTGTTCGTAGAAGGCCGGCTCGTGCTGCTCGCTGTCGAGCACCCGTGCGTTGCGGCCCAGCACGTCCTCGGCCGCATAGCCGGTCATCCGCGCGAATGCCGGATTGACGGTGACGAAGTTGAACTCGGCATCGACCACCGACACCGCCTCGCTCATGCTGCGCAGAACCTCGGTGGCGATGCGGCGGTCGCGCTCCTGGCTGCGCGCACGGGTGATGTCGACCAGCGTGCCGGCCACGCGTCGCGGTCGTTGGGCGGCATCGGATTCCACGGTGCGTCCGCGCACGCGGACCCAGCGCAGTTGCCCGTCGCGGGCATGCACGCGCATGTCGTATTCGAAGCTGCGCGCCTGACCGGAAAGATACGCCGCCATCCGCTCGCGCGCGGTGTCCAGGTAGCCGGGCAGCAGCACCTGTTCGAGGTCGATGTCGCGCTCGTGCAGGCGCAGGCTGCCGTCGCCGCGTTCGGTTTCCAGCAGGGTCACCCGCTGGGTCGCGAGGTCGTAGTCCCAGTAACGCTCGCCGGTGGCCCACAGCGCCTGCTTCAGGCGCTCCTTGCGCCGCCGCAGCACGCCGATCTCCTCGCGGTGCCGCACATGCTGCCGCCATGCCAGCACGGCCGCGATGACCGCAAGCGTGGCGCAGACAAGGGCGATGGCGACGAGGAGGCGCGGATCGGGTGGATCGGCCACGTGCGGGCAACTCCAGGCCGCAGGCGGCGGCAAACGAGTGTAGGCACTGCCCACCACGGGCAGCAAGATGCGCGGCGACCGCGCAGGGTTCGACAGCCACGGGGCGGCACCGGACGGGTGCCAGTGGCGCAGGCAGGCTCTAGACTGGTGCGCCCCTCCGCAACAGGACCGCCGCCGTGTCCGAGCACGAACTTCCCGCCGCCGCCGACATCGGCCGTTCGATCCACCGGCTGGGGCTGACTGCCAGCGTGCCGGAGCTGCATGGCATGGTCGCCGGATGGATGGCCGGCGGTGGCGATGGCAAGGCCGGCTGGCTGGGGCGGGCGCTGGCCGACCCCGAACTGGGCGACGACGAGGCGCTCGACGGCCTGCGCGCGGCGACTGCGGCGCAGCTGGAAGACCGCGACTTCGGTTTCGAGCTGCTGCTGCCGGAACCGACGGCCTCGCTGTATGAGCGCAGTGGCGCGCTGTTCGAGTGGTGCCGCGGGTTCCTCGGTGCGTTCGGACTTGCTGCCGGCGAGGCGGGTGCACTGTCCGAGGAGGGTCGCGAGGCGCTGACGGACCTGGCGCGCCTGGCCGCGGCCGCGCCCCAGGAGGCCGGAGACGACGAGGAGGAAAGCGCGCTGGCCGAGCTCGAGGAGTTCGTCCGCGTCGCGGTGCTGCTGCTGCACGGTGATTGCGCGCTGGGGCCGCGCCACCGCCAGCGGCTGAACTGACGCGATGTCGGCTGCACGCAACGCGTCGGATCCGTATGCCCGCCGTCGCCGCCAGCTCATGCGCATGGCGGGCGACCACGCGATCCTGGTGCTGCCGTCGGCGCCGGTGCGCGTGCGCAGCCGCGACACGCACTTCCCGTACCGGCAGGATTCCGACCTCTGGTACCTCACCGGCTTCGAGGAGCCCGATGCGGTGCTGGTGCTGGTACCCGGCCGGGCGCATGGCGAGGCGCTGCTGTTCTGCCGCGAGCGCGACCCCGGGCGCGAGGCCTGGGACGGCCCGCGGGTGGGGCCCGAAGGCGCGGTGGATGCATTGGGCATGGACGATGCGTATCCGATCGACGACCTCGACGAGATCCTGCCCGGCCTGCTGGAAGGCCGCACCCGCGTCTACTACCACTTCGGCCGCGATACCGACTTCGACCTGAAGCTGATCGGTTGGCTCAACCGGGTCCGGGCGCAGGTGCGGCTGGGTGCGCAGCCGCCGCATGAATTCCTCGAGCTCGGCCACCTGCTCGACGAGATGCGGCTGTTCAAGTCACGCGACGAGCTGCGACTGATGAAGCGTGCGGCGCGCATCAGCGTCGAGGCGCATGCCGCGGCGATGCGCGCGGTGCGACCGGGCCTGCACGAATACGACCTGCAGGCCGAGCTCGAATACGTGTTCCGCCGCAACGAGGCGCAGTCGGCCTACGAAAGCATTGTCGGCACCGGCGCCAACGCCTGCGTGCTGCATTACCGCGCCAACAGTGCGCGCATTGGCACCGACGACCTGGTGCTGATCGATGCCGGCGCCGAATACCGCGGCTACGCTGCCGACATCACCCGGACGTTCCCCGCCAGCGGCCGCTTCACCCCGGCACAGCGGGCGCTGCACGACGTGGTGCTGGAGGCACATGCCCAGGCCTGCGCGCAGGCGCGCCCGGGCGTTGCGTACGCGGCGATCCACGATGCCGCGGTGGAAGTACTGGTCGACGGCATGCTGCGGCTCGGGCTGCTCAAAGGCCGCGCCTCGAAGCTCATCGCCGACGGCAGCTACAAGCGCTTCTATCCGCACAAGACCGGCCACTGGCTGGGCCTGGACGTGCACGATGTCGGCGACTACCGCATCGATGGCGAATCGCGGCTGCTCGAACCGGGGATGGTGCTGACCGTCGAGCCGGGGCTCTATATCCCGCCCGATGCGACCGGCGTGGCCGCGAAGTGGCGCGGGCTTGGCGTGCGCATCGAGGACGATCTCGCGATCACCCGCGATGGCCACGAGGTCCTCACCGCCGGGCTTGCGCGCAGCGCCGGGGAGATCGAGGCCTTCATGGCCGGGCCGGGCTGAGCGCCCGGCCACGTCGCATCCGGCGGAACCGTCAGCCGTCGGTGCGGGCGAACTCGTCGCGGGTCAGGTTGACCGGCGCACCGTCGGCGGTGATCACCAGGTCGTCCTCGATGCGGATGCCCCCGTACGGGCGCAGCGCGTCGACCCGGTCCCAGTCGATCTCGCCGGCGTGCGGACCTTCGCGCAGCTCGCGCATCAGCAGGTCGGCGAAGTAGATGCCGGGCTCGTTGGTGACCACCATTCCCGGCTCGAGGGTACGGGTCAGGCGCAGGTAGGGATGGCCCTCGGGCTTCGGCAGGGTGCCGCCCGCATCCGATGCGGCAAAGCCCGCGACGTCGTGGACCTGCAGGCCGATGCCATGGCCCAGGCCATGCGGGAAGAACCGGCTGCTCACGCCGGATTCGAGCGCCGCTTCCGGCGACATCCGGATCACCCCGGCATCGCGCAGCACGCCGGCCAGTGCCAGGTGGGCGTCGAGGTGCAGCTCACGGTAGTCGGTGCCGGCGGTGAACCGCTCGCACAGGCCGCGTTCCACCGCGTCGACCGCATCGATCAGCGACTGGAACTCGCCGTCACGGTCGCCGGCCCAGGTGCGGGTGATGTCGCAGGCATAGCCGGCATGGCTGGCACCGGCGTCGATCAGAAGGCTACGCACTGGCTTCGGCGGCAGGCGGTCGAGCTCGGTGTAGTGCAGCACGGCCGCATGCTCGTTGAGCGCGACGATGTTGTTGTACGGCAGCTCGGTGCTGTCCTGCCCCGCAGCCTGGCAGTACGCCAGGTGGATACCGAACTCGGAGGCGCCGGCGCGGAAGGCACGCTCGGCGGCGCGGTGCGCGCGCACGCCGCGAACAGTGGCCGCGCGCATCATCTCGATCTCGTAGGGCGTTTTGTAGGCGCGGTGGTAGTCCAGATAGTCCAGCACCGGCTGCGGGTTGCCGGGCACGAAGTCGCCCAGCGCGCTCTGCGGCTCACCCAGGATCGCGCACCGCGCGGCGTTGCCCGGCAGGTGCTGCAGGGCTTCTTCCGCGGTGCGGATGACCACAACGTCGAAGTGTTCCACCCACAGGCCCGACGGCGCTTCCGGCACCACGTGCCAGTAGTCGAACGGCTGCAGGTAGACGAGCTTCGGGCGTTCGCCGGGCGTCACCACCAGCCAGCTGCCGGGATGGCGCACCAGCGGTACCCAGGCCTTGAACTGCGGATTCACGGCGTAGGGATAGTCGCGGTCGTCGAAGACCTGGTAATGCAGGGTGCCGGCCGGAATGACGAGGCGGTCGAAACCACCGCGCTCGAGGGCGACCGCGGCGCGGCGCTGCAGGGTGGCGAGGTGGTCGGCGTAAAGCGGCGCGAGGTCGACGGTCATCGCGGGCGGCTCCCGGTTCTGGAAAACCGCCATTGTCCCGCATCCACCGGCGGCCTGCCGGCGCCAGCTCAGACGAACTGGCCGCCCGGCGACTCCACCCACGCACGCAGCTGCCGCGCCTGTGCATCGCTCAGCGCGACGAAGCGCAGCCCCCCCCACACCTGGCCCGGAGCGCTGGCGCGATCACTCCACAGCAGCTGCGCGCCGAGCTCGAGGTCCTCGCCGAGTGCGCCGGCGCTGCGGCCGGGCAGGGTGAAGCGCAACTGGTAGAGCGCGTCGTTTTCGAGCGAACTGCTGGCGATCAGCAGCAGGCCGCTTTCCGACAGGTTGCCGATGCGGCCGACCATCTCCCCGGTCATCGCATCGCTGACCTGGATCATGTCGGCGGCCTTGCGCCGGCGCGCGCGGCGGAACTCCTGGATCATGCCGGCACTCCGTTGGGCTGTGCGCCCTCGCCGCGGCCGGCGAAGCTGCGCAGGGTGTTCACCGCGGCCTGCCAGGCGCGGTCGACCAGCCGTCCGCGGTCGGAGGTGACCATGCGCGCCTGGCCGTTGACCAGCATCCTCGCCAGACTGTCGAGCGAGACCTCCGCCGCGCGCTGGCCGCGCTGGTTGACGAACAGCGCGTTGTCGGTGATCGGGCTGAACCACGACAGCCGGCGACGGCTGATGTCACCCTGCTGGTTCTGCACGAAGTCGATCCAGACCCCGAACGGCATCACCCGCAGCTGTTCGTATTGCGCCTGTTCGGCGGGCGTGCGCGGGGGCGGCTTCGGTCTGGCCTGCGCGGCCTTGTCCTCGCCCAGGCGCACGCGTGCCTTGAGCTTCATCGCAAGCTCGGTACGCGAGGCGGGATCCTCGTCGTCATTGGAACAGCCGGACAGGCGCTGGGCGATCACTTTCGCCTCATCGCCGTGATAGCCGACCTGGCCCAGCGATTCCTCCACCTGTGCGGCCAGTGCGCCGTCGTCGGCGCCACCTTCGCTGCAGGCGGCCACCACCCGGCGGGTCACGTCGAGCTGGGTCTTCCACGCGTCGGACTCCTCGCCCTGGCGCAGCAGCGTGAGCGTGAGCACATCGCTCCAGGCCTGGTTGAGCAGGGAACGAGCGAACCGCGGCAGGCGCTGCTCACCGATCTCGCGGGCCAGCGCCTCGCCCGCGCGCTGGCGAGCGACCTCGAGCTTCTCCTTGCCGCGTGCGGCTTCCACGTGGCGGCGTTCGGTCATCTCCGCGCGCCGCACGTGGGCCTGCATGCGCTCCTGCAGCCTGGACTGCGCCTTCGCGAAGACCTCCGGATCCTGGTCGAAGCCGTTGACCACTTCGGCCACCGCCTGCTGCAGTGGCTCGCCCAGCTGCGGATCGAGTTCGTCGCGGTCCATCCAGCGCGCCGCGCTCTCGGCCACGGTATTGAGCAGTTGCCGCGCCGGGTGCTGCGCGCGCAGGAAGAATGCGCGGTCGAGCAGTGCCATGCGCAGCAGCGGCACCTGCAGCTGGCGCACCAGCCCCGCGGTCGGTGCGTCGCGGCGCAGTTCGGATTCCAGCTGCTGGTAGAGCAGGTCCAGCAGTTCGAACGTGTCGTTGTCTTCCGGTGACAGCGCCGCTGCCTCGCCGCTGCTGTGGCGGGTCTGTGCGAGCACCGCGCGCTTGATCTCCAGCAGGTTGGCCTGGCTGGCGCTGGTCGGGGGCTGCTGCTGCAGGGCGCGCAGCCTGCCGACCAGGTCGGTGGTGCCGAGTTCGCGACGCGGGCTTTCGTCGCGGCCAGGGCGCAACTTGCCGAGCAGGGCGCGGCGGCCGGACAGGAGTTCCTGCAGCGTGGCGAACGCGGCGGATTCGTCCCTGCCGTCGTCGTCGGCCTGGGGTTCGCCGAACCACGCGGTGTGCGGGCGTGCAGCGGGGCCGGAACCCGATTGTTCCGCCGGCTGCGACGATTCCTGTTGCTGTGGCTGTGCCGGCACGTCGGCGGGCCTGTTGCCGGAGGGCGACAGCGTTTCGCGCATCAGCACCGGTGTGGTGCGTGCGCGCAATGGCACGAACGTCAGTGCCGGCAGGATCTCCTCGGCCACCATCAGCTCGTTGACGCGGTCGAGCAGTTGCGGGTAGCCGCCCATCACCTGGCGGTCGAAGATGCGGTAGAGCAGCAGCCGCGCGTCGTGGGTGATCTCCAGTGCAACCGCCGCCTCGCGCAGGGCCTCGCACAGCACGTGCGGGCCCAGGGGCAGGCGGATGGCGTCGAAGGCCGGCTTGCCGGCGAGCACCCCGAAGCGCTGGCCGAGCAGGTGCAGTGCAAGCGTCGCGCGGCCTTCCTGGCGGCTGCCGACCTCGCGCAGCACCGTGCCTTCGTCCATCACCGCGGTTTCGACCAGGCTGAGGTTGCGGAAGCTCACCTCGCCGGGCGTGCTGTGGTCGGCGCGTACCGGCGCCGGGCGACGGATACCCGCCAGCCCGCGTTCGATGCCGAGCATGAAGCGCGGCACCAGGTCCGCGCGGTTGAGGCGGAAGCTGCGCAGCGTCTGCATGTAGCCCGACTCCGCGCCCGGGTTGCGGGCCAGGTCGGCGAGGCGGAACAGTTCGCGCTCGAACTCGTCGAGCATGCGGGTGAGGCCGTGGTCGAGCTCTTCCGAGACCAGGTGCAGGCTGCGTTCGAGCACCGTGCGCACGCGCGGCGGCAAACCGGCGGAGGCGAGGCTGGATGGCGTCGCGGGTTCCCTGTGCGGCGTCATGCGGCTCTCCGGAGTGAGACTTCTGTCACCGTTCTTACCACGCCGGGGCATGGGTCGCCAGCACGCGGCCGACGCTCAGTCGCCGTCTTCGTCCATGAACAACTGGATGACATCATTGCCGAAGCGCCCCCCCAGCGCCGTCGGCAGTATGCGCCCGTCGCGCTCTTCCAGCCAACCGCGACCGGCTGCCGCCGCCAGCGGTCCGGCGATCGCGGCACGGGGCAGGCCGGTGCAGGCCTCGAAGTGTTCGAGGCGGAAGCCTTCCAGCAGGCGCAGGGCGTTGAGCATGTATTCGAACGGCCGGCGTGCGGGTGCGATGCGGTCGTCGCCGCCGATGCCGGCGGGCGTACCGGCGCTGGCCAGCCACGCGGTGGGATGCCGCGGCTTCCAGCGGCGCAGGATGGTCTGCTCGTGCCCCAGGGTGATCTTGCCGTGCGCGCCAGCCCCGATCCCCAGGTAGTC
Source organism: Alterluteimonas muca (assembly GCF_021191595.1). Taxonomy (NCBI): domain Bacteria; kingdom Pseudomonadati; phylum Pseudomonadota; class Gammaproteobacteria; order Lysobacterales; family Lysobacteraceae; genus Alterluteimonas; species Alterluteimonas muca. Next base: position 121,757 of record NZ_JAIWPS010000012.1, on the reverse strand, counting down.
ACCGAAGCGCCAGTAGTTGAGGTTGTGCGCGCACTGCCGGCCCGGCCGCGCATACGCCGAGACCTCGTACTGCGCGTAGCCGGCGTCGGCCAGCAGGGCCTGGCAGTGTTCCTGCATGTCCCAGGCCAGGTCGTCGTCGGGCATGCGCTCCGGCGGCCGTGCGGCGAACAGCGTGTTCGGCTCGAGCGTGAGCTGGTAGTGCGAGATATGCGCGGGCGCCAGCGCCACCGCCCGTTCGACATCGGCCGCGGCCATCGCCAGGTCCTGCCCTGGCAGGGCGTACATCAGGTCCAGGTTGAGGTTGTCGAAGCCCGCATCCTGCGCCAGCTTCACTGCGCGGTCCGCCTCGGCGCTGTCGTGGATGCGCCCGAGCCGCTGCAGGCAGCCGTCGTCGAAACTCTGGATGCCGAAGCTGATGCGGTTGACGCCGGCGGCGCGGTAGTCCTCGAAACGGCCGTGCTCGGCGGTGCCGGGATTCGCCTCCAGGGTGATTTCCAGCCCGGGCGCGAAGCGCAGCCGTGCCGCCGCACCCTGCAGGAAGCGGTCGATATCCGAGGCGGGAAACAGGCTGGGCGTGCCGCCGCCGAAGAACACCGAGTGCACCGGCCGGCCCCACACCAGCGGCAGGTCCTGGTCGAGGTCGGCCAGCAGCGCGTCCACGTAGGCCGAGAACGGCGGCGGGCCGCCACGCGGCTGGTGCGAGTTGAAGTCGCAGTACGGGCATTTGCGCACGCACCAGGGCAGGTGCACGTACAGCGCGAGGGGCGGGGTGGTCAGCATTGCAGGGGGGTGTCTGTGCCGGGCGGCGGCACTCGGGTCGCGATATGGGGGCGGAAGGGCGGCGCCGGAAGCCCTGCGTCAGGCTTCGGGCAGCGCGTTGGCGATCCGCTCGCGCAACACGGCAAGCGCGCGGCCGCGATGGCTGATCCGGTTCTTGACCCCGGGTGCGAGTTCCGCGGCGCTCAGGCCGCTTGCGGGGTCGAGAAACAACGGGTCGTAGCCGAAACCGTGGTCGCCGCGCGGAGCGTCGAGGACCCGGCCTTCCCAGATGCCCTCGGCGATCAGCGGCTGCGGGTCGTCGCCGTGGCGCACCAGCACCAGCACGCAGTAGAAGCGCGCCGTGCGCGCGTGGGCGGGCACGTCGCGCAGCGCTTCGAGGAGCTTTGCATTGTTGGCCGCGGCGTCACCGTGCGCACCGGCGTAGCGTGCCGAGTACAGGCCGGGTGCGCCGTCGAGTGCATCGACGCACAGGCCGGAATCGTCGCCGAGTGCCGGCAGCCCGCTGGTGCGCGCCGCATGTCGCGCCTTGAGCAGCGCGTTCTCGACGAAGCTGAGCCCGGTCTCCTCGATGTCGTCGACGCCGTGGTCGGCCTGCGCCGAAAGCGCGAACCCGGCATCGCCCAGCAGTACCTGCAACTCGGCGAGCTTGCCGCGGTTGCCGCTGGCCAGCACCAGCCGCCGGGGTGTGCTCATTGCGCCAGCGCTTGCTGCTGCAACGCGAACAGTTCGCGGATGCCGGTCTCGGCGAGGCCGAGCAGGGCGTCGAGCTCGTCGCGGCGGAAGGCATGGCCTTCGGCGGTGCCCTGCAGCTCGATGAAGCCGCCGCCATCGTTCATCACCACGTTCATGTCGGTGTCGCAGGCGCTGTCCTCGGCGTAGTCGAGGTCGAGCACAGGCACGCCGCGGTAGATGCCCACCGAGACCGCGGCCACCGCGCCGACGACCGGGTCGCGGCTGATCTCGCGGCGCTTCTGCAACCAGCGCACGGCGTCGACCAGCGCGACATAGGCGCCGGTGATCGCCGCGGTGCGGGTGCCGCCATCGGCCTGCAGCACGTCGCAGTCGAGGGTGATCGTGCGCTCGCCCAGCGCCGCGCGGTTCACGCAGGCGCGCAGGGTGCGGCCGATCAGGCGCTGGATCTCCAGCGTGCGCCCGCCCTGCTTGCCGCGCGCGGCCTCGCGGTCGTTACGGGTGTTGGTGGCACGCGGCAGCATTCCGTATTCCGCGGTCACCCAGCCCTCGCCCTTGCCGCGCAGGAAGCCCGGCACGCGGTTCTCCACGCTGGCGGTGCACAGCACGCGGGTCTCGCCGAAGGACACCAGCACCGAACCTTCCGCATGCCGGGTGAAGCCACGCTCGATCCGGACGTCGCGCAGTTGCGTGGGAAGTCGGCCGCTGGGGCGGGTGACGGTATCGGTCATGGGCTGCTCGCGGCGGTGCGGGCGCGGCAGTCTATCAGGGGCGGTGCCGGCGCCCTGGCCGCGCGCGGGCCTGCCCTATACTGCACGCCCGCAGCCGACCCGCCGACCGCATGATCCGCAGCATGACCGCCTTCGCCGCCGGCGAGCGCACGACCCCCTGGGGCACGCTCGGTTGCGAGCTGCGCGCGGTCAACCACCGCTACCTCGAGGTCAGCACCCGGCTGCCCGACGAGCTGCGCGCGCTGGAGCCGCTGTTGCGCGAGCGGGTCGCGGCGCGCCTGTCGCGCGGCAAGGTGGATCTCGCGCTGCGCCTGCGCAACGGCGAGGCCGCCGGCCAGCTTGAACTCAACGAAGCGGTGCTCGACCAGCTGGCGACGCTCGCGGCGTCCTTGCAGTCGCGCTTCCCCGGCCTCAACACCGGCCTGGCCGAACTGATGCAGGTGCCCGGCGTACTGCAGGCACGCGCGGTGGATGCCGATGCGATGCAGGCCGCGGCGCTGTCGCTGCTGGATGCGGTGCTCGACGACTTCGTCGCCGCGCGCGAACGCGAGGGTGCCAAGCTGCAGGCGGCGATCGCCGAGCGCGTGGATGGCATCGAGCGCATCGCCGGCGAGGTGCGCACGCTGGTGCCTGCGATCCGCGACGGCCAGCGCGTCCGCTTGGAAACCCGCCTGGCGGACCTGCCGCAGCCGCTCGATCCCGGTCGCCTCGAGCAGGAGCTGGTGATGGCGCTGCAGAAGCTCGACGTCGACGAGGAACTGGATCGGCTCGACAGCCATGTCGACGAGATCCGCCGCGTGCTGGCCCAGCGCGAGCCGGTCGGCCGGCGCCTGGACTTCCTGCTGCAGGAGTTCAACCGCGAGGCCAACACGCTGGGCTCGAAGTCGGTGGACCGACGTACCTCGCAGGCCGCGGTCGAGCTGAAGGTGCTGATCGACCAGATCCGCGAGCAGGTGCAGAACATTGAGTAGGCACAGCCGACCGCCGGTCCCGGCCACGTCTCGCACCATCCGGCGGCGATGGAGCCGCGCCTGATGCGCGGCACGCTGTTCATCGTCGCAGCGCCGTCGGGCGCCGGTAAGTCCAGTCTGGTCAACGCCTGCCTTGCGCGCGACCCGGCGATCCGCCTCTCGGTCTCGTTCACCTCGCGCCCGCCCCGCCCGGGCGAACGGCATGCCGAGCACTACCACTTCATCGACGCAGCCGGGTTCGAGGCGATGATCGAGGCCGGTGAGTTCTTCGAGTGCGCGCGCGTGCATGGCGACTGGAAGGGCACCGCGCGGCAGTCTGTGGAGCCGCAGCTGGCGGCCGGCCACGACGTGCTGTTGGAGATCGACTGGCAGGGCGCGCGCCAGGTCCGTGAGAAGGTGCCGGAGGCGGTGAGCGTGTTCATCCTGCCGCCATCGCGCGAGGCGCTGGAACAGCGGATGCGCAAGCGCGGCCAGGACAGCGACGAGGTGATTGCCCGGCGGCTGGCCGCCGCGCGCGAGGAGATGTCGCATTTCCACGAGTTCGATTACGTGGTGGTCAACGAGGACTTCGACGCCGCGGTGGACGAGCTCTGCGCGGTCTTCACCGCCAGCCGGTTGCGTCGCGCGCAGCAGGCACAGCGCCACCACGGCCTGATCGAGGCGCTGCTGGCGGAAAGCACACCCGCAAGTGACTGATTCGCAAAGAGCGCGCTTGCGCTGGTGCGTTCGCCGACCGTACAATCCGCGGTCCTGTCACCCCCATTGAACGAGCGGCCCGCGCGGTCGCCGGGAGCCCCCATGGCGCGCATTACCGTCGAAGACTGCCTGCAGGTGGTCGACAACCGTTTCGAACTGGTCATGATGGCCGCCAAGCGCGCGCGCCAGCTGGCCAACGGCGTCGAGTCGCAGCTGGACAACCGCGAGAACGACGACAAGCCGACGGTGCTCGCCCTGCGCGAGATCGCCGCGCGTCGCATCGACAACGACTACATCGAGGCCGTCGACAAGGCCGAGCGCGAGCGCAAGGAGCGCGAGGCGCTGGAATGGGCCGCCGCCGAAGTGGTGGCCGACGAGGATCTCGCCAAGGGCGACGATCTCTGATCATGGCCGTCCGGTAACGCCGGACCCACTGGTCGACCGGGACGGCTCCGCGAAAGCGGGGCCGTTCGCGTTCTGGCGTCCTGTCGCGATCATCGGATCCCGCGCGTGCGCGATGTGCCGAGGCTTCCCCATTTACCGGCTTTTCGCCTAGGCTTCCTCGATGATGTCCCCGGTTTCCAGCCACGCTGCCCCGGTCGCGGTGCCGCCAGACGACGCCGTTCCGGAATACATGCGCGTGCTCGAACGCGCGGTGCCGTATCTCGATGCCGCCCAGCGGCAGGTGCTGCGTCGCGCCTGGGCGGTCGGCGCGCAGGCGCACGAGGGCCAGTTCCGCAAGTCAGGCGAACCCTACATCACCCATCCGGTCGCGGTTGCGGTGGTGCTGGCCGAGCAGAACGTCGACCTCGAGACCCTGGTGGCGGCGATCCTGCACGACACCATCGAGGACACGCCGCTGACGCGCGCCGAGCTTGCCGACGAGTTCGGCGAGCAGGTGGCGGAACTCGTGGACGGCGTTACCAAGCTCGACAAACTGCAGTTCAGCAACCGCCAGGAAGCGGCCGCCGAGAGCTTCCGCAAGATGATGCTGGCGATGGCGCGCGACCTGCGCGTCATCCTGATCAAGCTTGCCGATCGCCTGCACAACATGCGCACGTTGGGCGCGCAGTCGACGGCCGCGCGCGAGCGCATCGCCCGCGAGACGCTCGAGGTGTACGCGCCCATCGCCCAGCGCCTGGGCATGAACCTGATCAAGTCGGAACTGCAGGACCTCGGGTTCAGCGCGCTGCATCCGATGCGCCACTCGGTGCTGCGCAAGCGCATCAACGCACAGCCGCTGGTGCGTCGCGAGGCGTTGTCGACGATCGAGGCGCAGCTGGCGCAGCGCCTGGCCAACGAAGGTCTCGAGTACCGGCTGGTGAGCCGGGTGAAGTCGCCCTGGAGCATCTACAACAAGATGCAGGGTGAGGGAAAGACCTTCGACCAGGTGATGGACGTGTTCGGCTTCCGCGTGATCGTGCGCTCGGTCGCCGACTGCTACCACGCGCTCGGCGTGGCGCATTCGGTCTACAAGCCACTCGACGGCCGCTTCCGCGACTTCATCGCGATCCCCAAGGCCAACGGTTACCAGTCGCTGCACACGGTGCTGTTCGGGCCGTACGGTTCGCCGATCGAGGTGCAGATCCGCACCGAGGAGATGGACCTCATCGCCGAGCGCGGTATCGCCGCGCACTGGGCGTACAAGCATGGCGGCGCACCCACCAGCGCACAGACCCGCGCGCACTCGTGGATCGCCAACCTGCTGGAGTCGCAGCGCGCCACCGGTTCATCGCTGGAGTTCCTCGAGAACGTCAAGGTCGACCTGTTCCCTGACGAGGTCTACCTGTTCACCCCGAAGGGCGACATCCTCTCGCTGCCGCGCAATGCCACAGCGCTGGACTTTGCGTATGCGGTGCACACCGACGTCGGCAACCACGCGGTCGCCGCACGTGTCGACCGCAAGCTGGTGCCGCTGCGCACCAAACTGGTCAGCGGGCAGCAGACCGAGATCATCACCGCGCGCTCGGCGCTGCCCAAGCCGCAGTGGCTGGAATTCGTGGTCACCAGCAAGGCGCGCACCGCGATCCGCCAGCAGCTCAAGCAGCTCGAACACGAGGATGCGGTGCAGCTCGGCCATCGCATGCTCGACCGTGCGCTGGAGGATCTCGGCAGTTCGCTCGAGCGCGTGCCGCAGGCGCGGCTGGAAGCGTACCTGGGCGAGTCGCGCCACCCGCGGCTGGAGGCGCTGCTGGCCGATATCGCGCTGGGCAACCGGATGCCGTCGCAGGTCGCGCATGCGCTGGCGCAGTCGGGCGGGCAGGGTGGCCGCGACGGTGCGCGCCACTTCGAGAAGATCCTGATCACCGGCAGCGAGCGCGGGGTGATCACCTTTGCCAACTGCTGCATGCCCATTCCCGGCGACGAGATCATGGGCTACCACACCGCCGGCAAGGGCATCGTGGTGCACCGGATCGAGTGTCCGAACATCACCGACTACCGCAAGTCGCCCGAGCGCTGGGTCGACATCGGCTGGGACCGCGAGGTTTCGGGGGACTTCAGCGTGGCCCTGCGCATCGAGGTGGCGAACCGCCCCGGCGTGCTCGCCCAGGTGGCGGCGGCGGTGGCGCAGGTGGATTCCAACATCGATGGCGTGGAATACCTGGAACGCGACAGCAACGTCGCGGCGATCCGCTTCTCGATCGAGGTGCGCGGGCGCAAGCACCTGGCCGACGTGATCCGCAGGATCCGCAGGCTCAACGTGGTGCACGGGGTGCAGCGACTCTAGCCGGGTGCCTGGCGGCCGCGGCGCGGGCGGCGGTTAGAATCCGCTGTCACCTTTCGTGGAAGACACCATGCCCCGCATCCCCGTCAGCACCGAGCACGCTCCCGCCGCCATCGGCCCCTATTCGCAGGCCACGCGCGCCGGCGACACCGTGTTCGTGTCCGGGCAGATTCCGCTCGATCCGGCCACCGGCAATCTGGTCGACGGCGGCATCGAGGCGCAGGCACGCCAGGCGTTCGCCAACCTGCGCGCGGTGTGCGCGGCGGCCGGCGGCGGCCTCGATGATGTCGTGCGCGTCGGGCTGTACCTGACCGACCTCGGCGACTTCGCCGCCGTCAACGCGGTGATGGCCGAGGTGTTCGCGGCGCCGTATCCCGCCCGTTCGACGATCGAGGTCTCCGCGCTGCCCAAGGATGCGGCCTTCGAGGTCGATGCGATCCTGGTGCTGCGCCAGGCCACCTGACCGGTTTTCAACGTGCCCGCAGCACACGAGGCCGACCCCGCGCACATCCCGCTGACCGTGCTCGCCGGGGTCGGCGCACGCACCGCGGAGAAGCTCGCGGCGCGCGGCATCGTGACCCTGCAGGACCTGTGGCTGCACCTGCCGCGCCAGTACGAGGACCGCACCCGGCTGACGCCGATCGCCCAGCTGCAGGCGGGGGTGCCGGCGCAGGTCGAGGGCCTGGTCGAGGCGGTCGAGCGGGGTTTCCGTTATCGCCCGCTGCTGCGCGTGGCGCTCGGCGACGGCTCGCGCGCCACCCTGGTATTGCGTTTCTTCCATTTCCGCGCCGCCCAGGTCGCGCAATTCGCGGTCGGCACGCGGGTGCGCGCCTACGGCACCCCGCGGCCGGGCCAGCACGGCTTGGAGATCGTGCATCCGAGCTACCGGGTGATCGACAACGGCGAGGCCGGCGTGCTCGATGCGGACCTGGAACCGGTGTATCCGCAGGTCGAGGGCGTGGGGCCGGCGGTGCTGCGCAAACTGATCCGCCAGGCGCTGGAGCGCCTGCCGCCTGACGCGGTGCTCGAACTGCTGCCGGCCACCCTGCGCGGCAGCGTGCCGGGCCTGCGCGATGCATTGCTGACCGTGCACCGGCCGCCGCGCGATACCGACCTCGCCGCACTGTCGGCCGGCACCCATCCGGCGCAGCAACGCCTGGCGATCGAGGAACTGCTGGCCCACCATCTCAGCCTGCGACGCCAGCGCATCGCGCTGCAGCGCCATGGCGCGCCGGTATGCGATGGCCGCGGCGAGCTCGTCGAACGCCTGCTTGCAACACTGCCATTCGCGCTGACCGGTGCGCAGGAACGCGTGTTCGCTCGGATCCGCGAAGACCTGCGCCGTCCGCGGCCGATGTTGCGGCTGGTGCAGGGTGACGTCGGTTCCGGCAAGACGGTCGTCGCGGCCCTTGCCGCGCTGCAGGCCATCGAGGCCGGCACCCAGGCCGCGCTGGCCGCACCCACCGAACTGCTGGCCGAACAGCACTACGTCAGCCTGCGTGGCTGGCTGCAGCCGCTCGGCATCGAAGTGGCATGGCTGGCCGGCAAGGTGACCGGACGGGCACGGTCGCGCGCGCTGGAGGCAATCGCCGATGGCCGCGCCCAGCTCGTCGTCGGCACCCATGCGCTGATGCAGGAAGGCGTGAGCTTCCATCGCCTCGGCCTTGCGATCGTCGACGAACAGCACCGCTTCGGCGTGCACCAGCGTCTTGCACTGCGCGACAAGGGCGGCGATGGCGGACTGGTGCCGCACCAGCTGGTGATGACCGCCACGCCGATCCCGCGCACGCTGGCGATGTCGGCCTACGCGGACCTCGACGTGTCGGCGATCGACGAGCTGCCGCCCGGCCGCACGCCGGTGCAGACCGTGGTGCTGAGCGGTGAGCGCCGACCGGAACTGGTGCAACGCATCCGTGCCGCCTGTTCCGAAGGGCGGCAGGCGTACTGGGTGTGCACGTTGATCGACGACAGTGACGAGGTGGTGGCGCAGGCCGCGCAGAGCACGTTCGAGGCCCTGCGCGATGCGCTGCCGGGAATCGAGGTCGGGCTGGTGCACGGGCGGATGAAGCCTGCGGAGAAGCAGGCGGTCATGCGCGCCTTCAAGGAAGGTGCGCTCGGCCTGCTGGTGGCGACCACGGTGATCGAGGTCGGCGTGGACGTGCCCAACGCATCGCTGATGATCGTCGAGAACGCCGAGCGGCTGGGCCTGGCGCAGCTCCACCAGCTGCGCGGGCGGGTGGGGCGCGGCGCCGCCGCGTCGACCTGCGTGCTGCTGTACCAGCCGCCATTGTCGATGCTGGCGCGGCAACGGCTGGCGACCATGCGCGAGACCAGCGACGGCTTCGTGATTGCCGAGCGTGACCTGGAGCTGCGTGGGCCGGGCGAGCTGCTCGGCACCCGCCAGACCGGCATCGCGGGGTTCCGGGTCGCCGACCTCGTGCGCGATGCGGCGCTGCTGCCGCAGGTGCATGCCATCGCCGAGCATCTGCAGGCGGCCGCGCCCACGCTTGCCGACCGCCTGGTCGAACGCTGGATCGGTGGTGCCTCGCGCTATGCGTCGGCATGACGTGCAGTGCATCCGCTTGCGGTGATAATCCGCCGATGGACGACCGTACCCCCCTGCTGATCGATACCGATCCCGGCGTCGACGACGCCCTGGCCCTGCTGATGGCCTTCAACGCCCCCGACCATCATGTGGTCGGGCTCACCGTGACCGCCGGCAACGTCGGCCTGCAGCACACGACAGCCAATGCGCTGAAGCTGGTCGAGGTGTGCGGCCTCGACGTGCCGGTGTTCGCCGGCGCCGACGCCCCACTGCTGCACCCCGCACGCGATGCCGGCTATGTGCACGGCCGCGACGGCTTCGGCGACACCGCCTACGCACCGGCGACCCGCCAGCCCGAAGGCGAACACGCCGCGCTCGCGATCCTGCGCCTGTCGCATGCCTACGCCGGACGCCTGCTGCTGGTCGCGCTGGGCCCGCTGACCAATATCGCGCTGGCCCTCAAGCTGGACCCGACGCTGCCGCAGCGGGTCGGGCGCTTCGTGGTGATGGGAGGCGCGGTCAGTGCGCACGGCAACATCACCCCGGCGGCCGAATTCAATATCGCCTTCGATCCGGAAGCGGCGCACCTGGTATTCGCCGCATTCCCGCGCTTCGAGCTGGTGGACTGGGAAGCCACCGTGGCACACGGCTTTCCGCACGCCGAGGCCGAGCAGTGGCTGGCCTGCGGGTCGGCACGGGCAACGTTCTACGAAGGCATTTCCCGGCAGACCCGGCTGTGGTCGGAGGATAGCCGCGGTGACCTTTGGCACGCGGCCGACGCGCTGGCGATGGCCTGCGCGCTGCGCCCTGACCACGTGCTCGAGTGGGCGGAGCGGCCGGTGGCCGTCGAGCTTGCCGGGCGGCTCACGCGTGGCGTCACCGTGGTGGACTGGCAGCGCCAGGAGGGCGGGGTCGACAACGCCCGCATCATGCTGCGCTACGACCCACCCGCGTTCCAGGCGATGATGCGCGACGCGCTGGCCGTCGGCTGAAGACCGCGGAAGGATTGCACGCGCCCGCGAGGGCGCATACAATGGGCGGCTTCCAGCTATTCCGGTGTGCCGCCATGAAGGCCGACATCCATCCCGATTACCGCGACGTCGTGTTCCAGGACGTGACGTCCGATTTCCGCATTCTGACCCGTTCCACCATGGCCGCCACCTCCAAGGAGACGGTCAAGTGGGAAGACGGCAACGAGTATCCGCTGATCAAGGTCGAGGTCTCCTCGGCCTCGCACCCGTTCTACACGGGTCAGAACAAGATCATGGATACCAGCGGCCGCGTCGACAAGTTCCGCAAGCGCTACGCCAAGTAACGCGGCGGCCCGCCACGGCGGGCGACAGCGCAGGAGCCTTCGCGCTCCCGCAACGCTGATCCAGGTTTTCCCGACGGCTGCCCTCGAGGCGGCCGTTGGCGTTTGTGCGCATGTGACCATGCGACCAATGTCCGGCCCGTCCCTACGTACGGGTATGCGATAATCGCCAGCCCCGTGGCCTCGCCGCGGTTCCCCTGCATCACGTGCCGCGACGCCGCGCCCTGCCGCGTCTGGCCACGACCCTGAAAGGAGTGCGCTGTGTCGGAATTTGACCAGGTCACGCTGAGCGCCGGCGACAAGTCGGTGACCCTGCCGGTGCTCACCGGCACCCTCGGCAATCCCTGCATCGATATCTCGAAGCTGCCCAAGGAAACCGGCTGCTTCACCTACGACTCGGGCTTCACCGCGACCGCCTCGTGCAAGTCCGCGATCACCTACATCGACGGCGACAACGGCGTGCTCCTGTATCGCGGTTACCCGATCGAGCAGCTCGCCGAGAAGTCGAGCTTCCTCGAAGTCGCGTACCTGCTGATGAACGGAGAGCTGCCGACGGCCGACGAGTTCTCGCGCTTCGAGCACGAGGTCACGCATCACACGATGATGCACGAGTCGCTGAAGAACTTCTTCCACGGCTTCCGCCACGACGCGCACCCGATGGCGATGCTGTCGAGCTCGGTGGCGGCGATGTCGGCTTTCTATCACGACACCCTCGACCTCAACGATCCCGAGCAGCGCCGCCTGGCCGCCATCCGCCTGCTGGCGAAGATGCCGACGCTGGCCGCCGCTGCGTATCGCTACTCGATCGGCTGGCCGGTGCGCTACCCGCGCAACAACCTCGATTACGTCAGCCGCTTCCTGCACATGATGTTCGAGGTGCCGAGCGAGCCGCTGGAACTGAACCCGGTCGTCGCCAAGGCGCTGGACCTGTTGCTGATCCTGCATGCCGACCACGAGCAGAATGCCTCGACCTCGACGGTGCGCCTGGTCGGCTCGACCGGCGCGAACCCGTACGCATCGGTTGCCGCGGGCATCACCGCGCTGTGGGGCCCCGCGCATGGCGGCGCCAACGAGGCGGTGCTGAAGATGCTCGAGGAGATCGGTTCTCCCGACAACGTCGACAGTGCGATCGCAAAGGCCAAGGACAGGAACTCGGGCTTCCGCCTGATGGGCTTCGGCCACCGCGTCTACAAGAACTTCGATCCGCGCGCGAAGATCATCCGCGAGATGACGCACAAGGTTCTGGAAGAACTCGACATCGACGATCCGTTGCTGGAGATCGCGATGAAGCTCGAGGAGGCGGCGCTGAAGGACGAGTACTTCGTGCAGCGCAAGCTGTATCCGAACGTCGACTTCTACAGCGGCATCATCTACAAGGCGCTGAAGATCCCGACCGAGATGTTCACCGTCATGTTCGCCATCGGCCGCACCGCCGGCTGGGTGGCGCACTGGCTGGAGCAGCAGGTGGATCCGGAAGCGAAGATCGGCCGTCCGCGGCAGATCTATACCGGTTCCGACGTCCGCGACTATGTGGCGGCGGACCAGCGCTGACCGGGTGATGTCCGGCGCCCGCGCCGGTGCGACGAAGCCGCGGCAGGTCCGCGGCTTCGTGCTTTTCAAATGGGCGATCTATTCGCTGCTGGCGGCCAATGTGGCGCTGTATGCGGCATCGGGCACGTCGACGGAGACGGTCGACACCGCCGCCTGGGTGCTGTTGCTGCTGCTGTTCGAATGGGAGACCGGCGACTGGCGGTTGCCGTTCTGGTCGCGTCCGCTGGTGCGGCTGCTGCGTGCCCTGGCCGGGCTGGCGGTGGTGTGGGCCTGCATCGACTACGGCCTCGATGGCGAGCGACTGGACTTCGCCAACGCCTGCACCTGGCTTGCCGTCGTGCTGGCGCTGGAACTGGAGCTGCGTATCCCCACGGGGCGGGCGTATCTCCACCGCATGCGGCGCGCGCTGGCATGGTGTCTGTACGTGGCGCTTGCCGCTTTCGCACTCGCCTGGTGGTTCCAGGCCGCCGCCGGCGTGGATGAGGCCTGGCTCGACGCATGGGACGCCAGTCTGTGGCTTGCCGCGTTCGTGGCCATCGAACTCAATGTGTTCGGGCTGGCCGGCCCGACTGTGGTGGGTGCCGCGGCCTTTCAACGCGGTGGCGCGGAGCCGTCGTAGCCGGCGATCTCGTCCTCGGCCAGCAGCTGCACGAGCTGGGCCAGCGATGCGCGCCGCATCGGCCGCTCGTCGACGCCCGACAACGGCGCCTGGCGCAACGCCAGCGGCGACAGCACCGTCAGGTCGAAGCCCACGCCGTCGACGCTGAAGATCCACAGCGGCACCACTTCGCTGCGCTCGCGGTCCATGCGCATGCGCCGGGTGCGCCCCTCCGCGGGGATGCCGTGCTCGTCGAGATAGCGGGTGACCGCGTCCGGATCGTCGGCGAACAGCTGCAGCTGCACCGGCGAGTTCTGGTCCGCGGTGCCCTCCAGCACCGGCCCCACCAGTCGCGGCTGGAACGGCGCGAAGAATTCCAGCGCCTTCAATGCCGCTTCGCGCCTTTCGCGCAACGCCGAGGCCTGGTCGTCGGCCTGGAACAGGCGCTGGTATTCGCGCAGCGCAGCCTCGATCTCGTGGTTGCGGGGCAGGGCGGCCTCGTCATCGATGCCCAGCCGCTGCGCGGCCTTGAGCTTCGCCTGGTGGTAGTCGCGGATGCCGCTCTCGGCCATCAGCCGCGCCGCCTCATGGGCGAGACGATGGCGCCACTCGCGGGTGCGGGTCTCGGCACGCTGCCGTGCGCGGTGCATGGGCGACTCCCGGGTCCGGGGCGGCCCACTCTAAGGGATGGGCGGGTGAAGAGCCCAGCATTGCCGGGCTCAGAAGATGTCGAAGGCCTCTTCGCCCGGCATGGTGTCCTCGTAGGAGTCGTAGACATCGGCGGCCATGCGTTCGAGGTCCTCGTTCTTGATGTACTCCAGCAGGCCACCGGTACCCCCCGGGATCAGCCGGCCGCTGGCGCTGACCGCCACCTGGGTCATGCCGGCGGGCGGCAGGTTGGGGGCGATCGACTGGCCCTCGAGTGCCACGCGCATGTAGTCGATCCAGATCGGCAGCGCGGACCTCCCGCCGTACTCGCGGTATCCCAGCGAACGGTTGTCGTCGCGGCCGACCCACACCGTGGTCACCAGGTCCCCGCCGAAGCCGGCGAACCATGCGTCGCGGTGTTCGTTCGTGGAGCCCGTCTTGCCGCCGATATCCTCGCGTTCGAGCACCTTCGCCGCGGTTCCGGTGCCGCGCGTGACCACGTCGCGCATCATCGAGACCAGCTGGTAGGCGACGCGTTCGTCGATCGCGCGTGGGGCGACCGGGGCATTCGGGTCGCGCGGTTGCGCGGGTGCGGCGACCGGTGTGTCGGCATCCGCGTCGTTGCCGGCCGTGGCCGGGGCCTGGCCGGGCCCCAGATTGAAGCCGTCGACGACGTAGGTGGTCGCACTGGTGTCCGGGCGGCCGTCGGCACCGCATCCGCGGCAGGCCAGCGCTGGCGCTTCCTTGAAGACCACGTTGCCGTCGCGATCGCGGACCTCGTCGATGAACCACGGGGTGACGCGCGAGCCGCCATTGGCGAATGCCGCGTAGCCGCGGGTGATCTCCATGATCGTCAGCGACGGCGTGCCCAGCGAGATCGACAGGTTGGGCGGCAGTTCGGACTCGTCAAAACCGAAATGGCTGATGTAGCGGCGTGCATAGTCGACGCCGATGGTGTCGAGCAGGCGCACCGACACCAGGTTGCGCGAACGCACCAGCGCCTCGCGCAGGCGCATCGGGCCGGCGAACTTGCCGTCGTCGTTCTGCGGGCGCCATTCCTGGCCACGGCGCATGCGGAACACCACCGGCGCATCGGGCACCACCGAGGCGGGGTTGAAGCCACGTTCGAATGCCGCCGCATAGATGAAGGGCTTGAAGCTGGAGCCGGGCTGGCGCCGCGCCTGGGTGGCGCGGTTGAACTTCTGGCCCGCGAAGCTGAAACCACCGACCAGCGCACGCAGCGCGCCGCTCTCGTATTCCATCGACACCAGCGCGGCCTGCGCGCGCGGGATCTGCGCCAGCTGCCAGCTGATGGCCGGCGGCGGCGCGTCCTCGCCTTCGCGCGCGGGCTTGGACGCGGTCTCGATGCGGCGGACACGGATCATGTCCCCGCGCGAGACCAGCGCCGACGGCGCGCGATTGGTCCAGCGGCTGGATGCGGCGTCGAGGGTCAGCGTGCTGCCATCGGCCAGCACCGCATCCACGGTACCGCCACTACTGCGCAATACCACTGCCGGCAGCAACCCGGCCTGTGCCGGAACGCCGCGCAGGCGGCCAGCCGCGGCCGCTGCATCCTCGTCGTCGGCCAGCTCGAACTGCTGTTCCGGCTTCGAGAACCCGTGCCGGCGGTCGTAGGCCAGCAGCCCATCGCGCAGCGAACGGTCGGCGGCCAGCTGCGCTTCCGGATCGATGGTGGTGGTGACGTGGTAGCCGCGCGTCAGCACGTCGCCGCCGTAGCGGGCGATCATTTCCTGACGCACCATTTCGGCCACGTAGGGCGCGTAGACCTCGACCGGCCGCTCGTGCGGGCGCGCATGCATCTCCGCCGCCTGCGCCAGGCGCTCGTCGGTTTCGGCGATGAAACCCAGTTCGCGCATGCGCTGCAGCACGTAGTCACGGCGGATGCGCGCGCGCTCCGGATTGGTGACCGGGTTGCCGCTGGACGGGAACTTCGGGATCGAGGCCAGCGTTGCCACCTCGTCCAGCGTCAGCGCATCCAGGGTCTTGCCGTAGTAGAACTCGGCCGCGGCGGCGATGCCGTAGGCGCGGTTGCCGAAGAAGCTCTTGTTGAGATACAGCTGGAAGATCTCGTCCTTGCTGAGCTCGCGCTCCATCTTCATCGCCAGGAGCATCTCGGCGAGCTTGCGCGTGTAGCTGTATTCCGAGCTCAGGAAGAACTGCCGTGCGACCTGCTGGGTGATGGTGGAACCACCCGGCACGCGCTGGTCGTCGGTGGTGGCCAGCAGCCAGATCGCACGCCCGACGCCGCGGTAGTCCACGCCGTGGTGCTCGTAGAAGCGGTTGTCCTCGATCGCGATGAAGGCCTGCTTGATGCGCTCGGGCACGTCCTCGATGCGCACAGGATACCGGCGGGTCTCGCCGAACAGCGCCATCAGGCTGCCATCGCTGGCATACACGTACAGCGGTTCCTGCATCTCCACGTCGCGCAGGTTCTGCACATCCGGCAGCCGCGCGGAGACGACGAAGTACAGCGTGGCTACGGCAAGGACGCCGAGGACGATGGCTGCCGAGGTGGCAATCAGCGTCCAGCGCAGCAGGCGGCGGAATCGGGACATCGACGGGTTCCTGCGAAGAGCGTAGCCTTGAGTCAGGGCGCGGAGTATAGAGGTTGGCCGGGGGCGCCCGCCGGACATGCGGGATGGTTCGCTTCATGGGGTCCGGCAGGGGAGCCGGGTCGGGAGCATGCCGGAAGCGCGCACTGCGGCACGGTCCCGCGGTTCGCGTGTTGCCAAGGGGTGAAAAGTCCGTTATTTAATGCGCCGGGGCACGTAGCGCAGCCAAGCGCCCGTGGCATAAGGGGAAATCCTGTGGGGCTCATCACAAAAAATCAGTCGCCACTCGTGGGCGTCGATATCAGTTCGACTGCGGTCAAGCTGCTGCAGCTGTCGCGCTCGGGAGAGCGCTACCGGGTCGAGCACTATGCGGTCGAGCCATTGCCGCCCAACGCGGTGGTGGAGAAGAACATCGTCGAGGTCGAGGCGGTGGGCGATGCCATCCGCCGCGCGATGTCGCGCTCGGGTTCGAAGGCGAAGCATGCCGCGGCGGCCGTGGCCGGTTCGGCGGTGATCACCAAGACGATCCCGATGCCCGCCGAGCTCGACGAGGACGAGATGGAATCGGCCGTCGAGCTGGAGGCCATCAACTACATCCCGTACCCCATCGATGAAGTGAACCTCGACTTCGAGGTGCTCGGGCCGGTGCCCGGCAATCCCGAGATGGTCAACGTGCTGCTCGCGGCCTCGCGTTCGGAGAACGTGGAGATGCGTGCCTCGGCGCTGGAGCTGGGCGGCCTCACCGCCAAGGTGATGGACGTCGAGGCATTCGCGATCGAGAACGCCTACGCGCTGCTGGCGGGCGGCCTCAACGCCGCGCACGACGGCATCGTCGCGCTGGTCGATGTCGGCGCGACGATGACCACCCTCAACATCCTGCGCGGCGGGCGCAGCCTCTACACCCGCGAGCAGGTCTTCGGTGGTAAGCAGCTCACCGACGAGGTGATGCGCCGTTATGGCCTCAGCTACGAGGAAGCGGGCCTGGCCAAGCGCCAGGGCGGCCTGCCCGAGAGCTACGAGATCGAGGTGCTGGAACCCTTCAAGGAAGCGCTGGTGCAGCAGATCAGCCGCCTGCTGCAGTTCTTCTACGCCGGCAGCGAATTCAACCGCGTCGACCACGTGGTGCTGGCCGGTGGCTGCGCGTCGATCGCAGGGGTGCCGGAGATGGTCGAGGAGCAGCTGGGCGTGCAGACCGTTGTCGCCAACCCGCTGGCGCAGATGACGCTGGGTCCGCGCGTGCAGGCGCATGCGCTGGCCCAGGACGCCCCCGCGCTGATGATCGCCTGTGGCCTGGCCCTGAGGAGCTTCGACTGATGGCGCGGATCAACCTGCTGCCCTGGCGCGCCGAACGCCGCAAGCAGCGTCAGAAGGAGTTCGGCGTCATGCTCGGCCTGGCCGCACTGGCCGGTGTCGTGCTGTGGTTCCTGGTGAACATGTATTACAACGCGCAGATCGAAGGTCAGCAGGCGCGCAACGCCTACCTCGACCAGCAGATCGCGCAGGTCGAGCAGAAGATCACCGAGATCGACGAACTCGACCGCCAGAAGGCTCGCCTGCTGGCACGCAAGGAAGTCATCGAGAAGCTGCAGGCCAGCCGCTCGCAGATGGTGCACCTGTTCGACTCGCTGGTGCGCACGATCCCGGACGGCGTGATGCTGACCTCGCTCAAGCAGGAGGGCGAGCGCCTGACCCTGGAAGGCCGCTCGCAGTCCAACGCACGCGTCAGTACCTACATGCGCAACCTCGAAAGCTCGGGCTGGATGACCCGTCCGGAGCTGTCGATCATCGAGGCGCGTCCCGCAGAGGGTGGCGTGTCGAATACCGGCCTGCCGTATGCCTTCACCCTGGTGGTGACGCTGGCCAACCCCAGTGCGCGTGACGACGACGCCGATGGCATCGATACCGAAGCCGCCCCGGCCGATGCCGCCGCCCCGACCGCAGGAGCCGCCCCGTGAGCCAGAAGCGCAAGATGTCGCTCAAGGAACTGGACTTCAACAACACCGGGTCCTGGCCGCGCGAGTACAAGATCGGGTTCTGCATCCTGATGGGCCTGCTGATCTTCGGACTGCTGTGGTGGCTGGTGATCCGCGACAAGCGCACCGAGCTGCAGGCACTGGAAGGCCAGGAGGTCACCAAGCGCGAGGAGTTCGCCCTCAAGCAGGGCCGTGCCGCCAACCTCGAGCCGCTGAAGCTGCAGCTCGCGCAGATGGAGCAGCAGTTGCAGCAGATGCTGCGCCAGCTGCCCAGCCGCACCGAAATGCCCGACCTCATCGTCGACATCTCGCAGACCGCGCTGGCCACCGGCATCCAGAACGACCTGTTCCAGCCGGGTCCGGAGTCGCCGCAGGAGTTCTACGCGGAGAAGCCGATCGCGCTGCGCATGCAGGGCAGCTACCACCAGTTCGGTGCCTTCGTCAGCGGCGTGGCCTCGCTGCCGCGCGTGGTGATCATGACCATGCACGACATCTCGCTGAGGCCGCGCGATGGCACTGCCATCCGCCCGGGCGGGCAGCTGGAGCTGGCGGGCACGGTCAAGACATATCGCTACCTCGACGAGGAAGAAACCGCGGAGCAGGAATCCAACGCCGCTGCGGCAGCGAACGCAGGGGGGAGCCGCTGATGCAGAAGTCGTTGACTACCGCCGGACGCGCATTCGCGATCGCCGCCGTTGCCATGTCGCTGGCCGCGTGCGGCCGCGACATCACCAGCTCGCCCGGCGATGCGCCCAATCTCGAGGAATGGGTCGCCGACGTGCAGGCGCGCCCGGCGCCGCCGCTGGATCCGTTGCCGGTGATGCAGCAGTTCGAGACCTTCGAATACGCCGCGCAGGGCCTGCGCGATCCCTTCAGCGATGCCTTCACCTCGGACAGCGGGGGCAGCGGGCCGCGGCCGGATTCCAATCGCCGCAAGCAGCCGCTCGAGGAATTCCCGCTCGACAGCATCGACATGGTCGGCACGATCGGTCGCGGCAGCGGGCTGGTGGCACTGTTGATGGCACCGGACAAGGTGACCCACCGGGTCCGCGCAGGGGACTACGTGGGCCAGAACGATGGCCGCGTGACTTCGGTTGCCGAAGATCGCGTGGAACTGGTGGAACTTGTGCCGGATGGCGCGGGCGGCTGGCTGGAGCGGCCGGCTTCGATTGCGCTCAATGACAATTGAAAGGGGATTCAAGATGATCGTGAGTAAAGCGCAAGCTCCGCGTCCGGCGCGCAGCATCCCGTTCGGCGTGGTGACCGGCCTGGTGGCCGGCCTGCTTGCCGCCACCGCGGGCGTCCACGCCGCACAGCCGGTGTCGTACGCGGTTCCGCTGCTGGCCCAGTCCGGGCTCCCGGCCGCGGCCGACCCGGCCCGCCAGCTGCCCGGTGCGGTCGGCGTCTCCAAGATCGACTTCAAGCGCGGAGAAGGCGGCTCCGGCAAGCTGATCCTGAGCTTCGACGGAGAGGGCGCCGCGCCGGACATGCGCGCGCAGGGCAACAGCATCGTCGTCGACGTCGGCAACAGCACGCTGCCGCCGGCGCTGCAGCGTCCGCTCAACGTCTCCGACTTCGCCACCCCGGTGCAGCGCATCGACGCGGTGCAGAGCGGCACCGGCACCCGCATCGTGCTCAGTGCACAGGGTGACTTCGAGCCGATGGCCTACCAGACCGGCCGCGACTTCATCGTCGAGCTGGTGCCGCGCGCGGCCGCGCCGCAGCGTGCGGTCGGCGGCACCACGCTGGCCACCGGCGCGCAGTCGGCGACCACCAGTGTCCTCGCCGAGGACGCGCCGCGCGCCTACAGCGGGCAGGCGGTGACGTTCAACTTCCAGGACATCCCGGTCCGCACCGTGCTGCAGATGATCGCCGAGGAATCGGGTCTGAACATCGTGGCGTCGGACAGCGTGCAGGGCAACGTGACCCTGCGCCTGATCCAGGTGCCGTGGGACCAGGCGCTCGACATCGTCCTGCAGGCCCGCCAGCTCGACAAGCGCCGCAACGGCAACGTCGTGTGGGTGGCGCCGCAGTCGGAAATCGCCGCGTTCGAACAGGCCCGCGAGGACGCGCGCCTGGCGATCGAGGATCGCGCCGAGATGGTCACCGAGTACATCCCGATCAGCTACGGCATTGCCGAGGACATCGCCAAGCTGCTGACCGAGGAGAGCAAGACCGGGTCTGGCGGTGGATCGGCCGGTGGTGGTGGGCAGAACAGCCGTGGCTTCCTGTCCGCGCGTGGCAGCCTGAGCTTCGACCGTCGTACCAACACGTTGCTGGCGATCGATATTCCGGCGCGCGTCGAGGAGATCAAGCGCCTCGTTGCGGCGCTGGACAAGCCGGTCGACCAGGTGGTGATCGAGGCGCGCATCGTGATCGCCAATGAATCGTTCGCCCGTGACCTCGGTGCCCGCTTCGGCGTCTATGGCGCCAAGGATCGGGTCGTCACGTCCGGGTCGATCGACAGCAATCAGGGATTCCTGCGCGATCTCGCCGATCCGGATCGCGAAGGTCCGCCGAGGTTCGAGAATCCGCTCAACTTCGCTGGGCCTGCCACCGCAGCCGGCGCTGGCTCGCTGGCTCTGACCATTCTCGGCAACTACGTCAACTGGGATCTGGAGATTTCGGCGCTGCAGGAGGAAGGTCGCGGTGAAGTGATCTCCAACCCGCGCATCGTCACCAGCAACCAGCGCGAGGCGGTGATCAGCCAGGGCCAGGAAATCGGCTACCTGACGGTGACCGGCGGGCAGAGCAACAACGTGCCGACCGTCGAGTTCAAGGACGTGCTGCTGGAGCTGCGGGTCACCCCGACCATCACCAACGATGGCCGCGTGTTCCTGGCGATGGACATCAAGAAGGATGAGCTCAGCGGCTTTGTCCGCACCGGTGTGGGCGACGTGCCCACGCTCAACAAGCGCAACGTCACCACCGCGGTACTCATCGATGATGGCCAGACCGTCGCCATCGGCGGTGTGTATGAGTTCCGCGACCGTAGCGACCTGGCGAAGATTCCGTTCCTGGGTGACTTGCCGATCATCGGCAACCTGTTCAAGAACCGCAGCCGTTCCAAGGAGAAGGCGGAGCTGCTGATCTTCGTGACGCCGAAGGTACTGCGCGTCGCACAGCGCACCTGATCTGCGCACCATGCAGTACACGACGGGGCCTTCGGGCCCCGTTGTCGTTCAGGGCCGGCTTGAATCCTGCCCGGCGTCCTGGGGCACACTGGGCGCCCGCCGCATGCGCTGCCGACACGCCCCATGGATTCACAGGCTGTTTCCGACATCCCCCGACTCCACGATGCCTTCCGCGCGCTGCGTGACGACCTGTCGGCGGAGATCGTCGGCCAGTCGGCGCTGATCGAACGGCTGCTGATCGCACTGCTGGCCGATGGCCATCTGCTGGTCGAAGGCGCGCCGGGTCTGGCCAAGACCAGCGCCATCCGGGCACTGGCCGCGCGTCTGGAGGCCGACTTCGCCCGCGTGCAGTTCACTCCCGACCTGCTGCCTGCCGATCTCACCGGTACCGAGGTCTGGCGCGCGCAGGACGGCCGCTTCGAGTTCCAGCCCGGGCCGATCTTCCACCCCCTGCTGCTGGCCGACGAGATCAACCGCGCGCCTGCCAAGGTGCAGTCCGCATTGCTGGAGGCAATGGGCGAACGCCAGGTCACCGTCGGGCGCGAGACCTATCCGCTGCCGGCGCTATTCCTGGTGATGGCCACGCAGAATCCGATCGAGCAGGAGGGCACCTTCGCCCTGCCCGAGGCGCAGCTGGACCGCTTCCTGATGTATGTGCGCATCGGCTATCCCGATGTCGACAGCGAAACCGAGATCCTGCGGCTGGCCCGGGAGCGTGCACGGCAGACCCTGCGCGAGCCCGCCGCCGCGCCCGCGCGGATGCCGATCGGCGATGTGTTCGATGCACGCGCGGCGGTGCTCGACCTGCATCTGGCGCCGCAGCTGGAACGCTATCTGGTCGAGCTGGTGCTGGCTTCACGTGACGCGAGCCGCTACGACAGCACGCTCGCGCGCCGCATCGCCTGGGGGGCGAGCCCGCGCGGCTCGATCGCACTGGAGCGCTGTGCCCGCGCGCGCGCCTGGCTTGCCGGCCGCGACTATGTCACCCCGGAGGATGTGCGCGCGGTCGCGCCGGACGTGCTGCGCCACCGGGTGCTGCCCAGTTACGAGGCGACGGCCGAAGGCTGGGACGGCGATCGCCTGGTCGCCGAGCTGATCGAGCGGGTGCCGCTGCCGTGATCGCCCCGTTGTCGCGCAACGCGCGGGTCGACGCGGACCGGGTGTGGCACTGGTCCGGCCTGTTGACGTAAGTCGTGACGGAAGACCTGTCCCCGATGGAGCGGCCTGCGCGCGAGACCGACGCGGATGGCGTCGTGCCGACGCTTGCGGAACTCGTCGCGCTGCGCGCCGCCGCGCAGGGACGCCGGCCGCGCCGCGTCCGCCATGTGTCCGCGGGGCAGTCGCCTTCACCATTGCGGGGGCGCGGAATGGAATACGCGGAATCGCGCGAGTACACCGCCGGCGACGATGCCCGGCATATCGACTGGCGGCTGACCGCGCGTACCGGCCGTGCCCACACCAAGCTGTTCCAGGCCGAACGCGAACGGCTGTCGCTGGTGGTGGCCGATACCGCGCCGGCGCTGTACTTCGGCACCCGCACGCGATTCAAGTCGGTGCAGGCGGCGCGTGCGGGCGCGGTCGCGGCATGGCGCGCGGTCGGCGAGGGTGATCGGGTCGCCGCATTGCGCGGCAGCCTGCGCGAGCCGCCGGTGCCCCCGGCCGGTGGGGCACGTGGCGCGCTGCGCGTGCTGGATGCGCTGGTGCGCTGGTATGCGCGGCTACCCGACGAGGATGCCGGACTGACGGTTGCACTCGACCATGCAGCACGGGTGTTGCGTCCCGGCGCGCGCCTGCTGGTACTGGCCGATGCCGGCAGCCTGCAGGACATCCCGCGTTCGCGCTGGACCGGCCTGGCGCTGCACGCCGATGTCACCGTGGTGCTGCTGACCGATCCGCTGGAAACCACGCCGCCGCATGACCGCCTTGCGTTCGAGACCCGGGGGCGGCGGATCGAGCTCGACCTGGCCGCCGTCGCGCAGCGGCAGCGCTGGCATGCGCGGTTCGTGGCGCCACTCGAGGCGATGCTTGCCGAGCTGCCCGGCCGCGGCGTGCGGGTGCGCACGCTCGCCAGCGACATGGCCAGCGATGCATGGCTGCAACCGCAGCCCACAGGAGCGGACAGCTGATGGCCACCGGGCTGGTCCTGCGCGACATCCACCAGCCACCCGCCCCGGGCTGGTGGCCACTGGCGCCGGGCTGGTGGCTGCTGGCGGCCGTGCTGCTCGCGCTCGCGGTCGCGGTGCTGTGGTGGCGCCGGCGCGCGCGTATGCGCCGCCGGCAGGTGCAGGCCCTGTTCGATGACACGGTCGCCGCAGCGCCGACCGCCGCCGCGCAGGTGGCGGCGATCTCCGAACTGCTGCGCCGGGCCGCCCGCCAGCGGGAACCGCACGCCGCCGCGCTGGCCGAAGCCGAATGGATCGGCTTCCTGCAACAGGCGACGACGGAGCTGGGGCCGGAATCGCTCGGGCTGTTGCGCGATGGTGGCTACCGTCGCGAGGTCAACGCCGATGCGGTGGCACGGCTGCGCGGCGAGGCACGCGCGGTATTCATGGCCTGGAGCCTGCGGCGGTGAGCTGGCTGCAGGATCTCGCCTGGCCCTGGCTGCTGCTGGCGCTGCCACTGCCTTGGTTGCTGCGGAGGCTGTTGCCCCCGGTCGCCACCGGCGCTGCGTTGCGGGTGCCGTGGGCGGACCGGCTCGATACGGGCGGCGGCGCGGCGGCGATGCGCCGTGGCGGGCGTGGCGGCCTGCGGTTGTGGCTTGCCGCCGTGGCCTGGGCCTGCCTGTGCGTGGCCGCGGCGCGTCCGCAGGCGCTCGGTGAAGCGGTGCAGCCACCGCAGGCCGGGCGCGACCTGATGCTGGCGGTGGACCTGTCCGGCAGCATGGCCGAGGAGGACATGCTGCTCGGCAACCGGGTGGTCGACCGGCTCACCGCGGCCAAGGCGGTGATCGCCGACTTCCTCGACCGCCGCGGTGGCGACCGCGTCGGCCTGCTGGTGTTCGGGCGTCGCGCCTATGCGGTGGCCCCGCTCACCCTGGACCGCGACAGCGTGCGCGAGCAGTTGATGACCAGCGTGGTCGGTCTTGCCGGCAGAGAGACCGCCATCGGTGATGCGATCGGTCTCGCCGTCAAGCGCCTGCGCGGCCAGCCGGAAGGGCAACGGGTGCTGATCCTGCTGACCGACGGCGTCAACACCGCCGGCCTGCTGGAGCCGCTCAAAGCCGCCGAGCTGGCCCGCGATGCCGGGGTGCGCGTGCATACGATCGCCTTCGGTGGCGCTGGCGGCGCGATGCAGTCGCCGTTCGGGTTCCGCCTGCCCGGTCCGGTCGAGGAGATCGACGAGGACACCCTGCAGCGCATCGCCGACATGACCGGTGGGCGCATGTTCCGGGGCCGCGACACCGGGGAACTCGCCGGCATCTACGCCGAGATCGATCGCCTCGAGCCGGTGGAGCGCCCGGCGGAGGCGGTGCGGCCGCGCATCGAGCGCTACCACGTGCCACTGGCGTGGGCACTGGGCCTGGCGTTGCTGGCGTGGATGCCGTGGCCGCGTCGCCGGCGTGGCCCGATGGAGGCAGCCGGATGAGCCTGGTGTTCCTGCGCCCCGAGTGGCTGTGGGGCCTGCTCGGTCTGCCGCTGCTGGTGCTCTGGTGGCGGCGCCGACGCCAGCGCGACGACGCATGGCGCAATGTCGTGGATCCACACCTGCTGCCACACCTGCTGGGTGCGCGATCACGCCGCGGCGGCTCCGGGCTCGTGGCGCTGCTGATCGGCTGGACGCTCGCGGTGGCGGCACTCGCGGGCCCGAGCTGGCGCAGCGGCGACCAGCCACTGGTGCAGCCGGCGGTGCCGCTGGTCATTGCCCTCGATCTGTCCGGCGCCGCGCTTGCCAATGATCTGCCGCCCAGCCGGCTGGCGCAGGCGCGGTCGAAGATCGCCACCCTGTTGCGCGAGCGCGCCGGCGGCGAGGTCGGGCTGGTGGTGTGGGCGGACGACGCGTTCACCGTCGCCCCGCTCACCAGCGATGCCGCGAACGTGGCGCTGTATCTCGACGCGCTGGCGCCGGGCGTGATGCCGGTCGACGGCCACCGCCCCGATCGTGCGATCCGGCACGCCGCGCGCCTGCTGGAACAGGCCGGCTTCCGCCAGGGCGACATCCTGTTGCTGACCGGCGAAGGCTCCGGGCCCGCCGAACGCGCGGCTGCCGCGGTGGCAGCCGACGGTTACCGCCTGTCGGTGCTCGGCCTCGGCACGGCTGCCGGCAGTGCCTACCGCAAGGCGGATGGAGGCTTCGGGCGCGCGCGGCTGGATGCTCCGGCAGTGCGCGCGATCGCCGGCGCCGGCGGTGGCGCCTACGCGGCATTGCAGGCCGACAGCGGCGACCTGCGCGCGCTCGGCGTGCTCGAGCCGCGCAGTGCGTCGGGCGATGTCCGGGATGCCACCACGATGCTGCGCCTGGACGACGGCTACTGGCTGCTGCTTCCGCTGATGCTGCTGGCGGCGTTCGCCTTCCGGCGCAACGCGCTGGCACTGGTGCTGGCGGTCGCGTGTCTGCCGGCATGGATGTCCGCTCCCGCGCATGCGCAGGCCCCGGCGCAGGATCCGCCTGTGCTGGACGGGAGTCTCTGGCGGCGTGCGGACCAGGTCGCGCATGCACGCATGCAGGCCGGTGCCGATGCCTATCGCGCCGGCGACTACGCAGCCGCCATCGCCGCCTGGCGCGGGCTGCCCGGCGCGGATGCCGCCTACAACCTCGGCAATGCGCTGGCCCGTGCCGGCCGCTACGAACAGGCGGTGGCCGCCTACGACGAGGCCCTGCGGCGCGAGCCGGGCATGGACGACGCCCGTGCCAACCGCGAGGCGGTGCTGCAGGCGATGCAGCAGCAGCCGCCACCGTCCGGCCCGCAGCCGGATCCGGACGGCGAATCGGGGGAGCAGGGTAAGCCGCAGCCGGGCAACGAATCGCCGCCGGACCGCCAGGACGAGGGCCAGGCTGGCGACGACCCCGGCGACGCACCCGCGTCCGATGCGCCGCCGGCCGAGGCCCCCGCGGCACCCGATGCACAGGCGCAGGAAGCTGCCGACGAAGCGCAGCGCCGGCGGATGGAGGAGGCGCTGCGCCAGGCCGACAACGCCAACGGGCAGGACGATCCGGCAGAGCCTGCGATCTCCGAAACCCGCGAGGAGCGCGAGCAGCGCGAGGCCAATGAAGCCTGGTTGCGCCGGGTGCCCGACGACCCGGGTGGGCTGCTGCGCGAGAAGTTCCGCCTCGAACACCTGCGACGCCAGCAAGGCGGAGGACCCTGATGACGATCCATCCAATGCGTGCAGGCTTCCTGCCACTGCTCTGCCTGCTCGCCCTGCTCGCGGGCTGGCCGGCGACAGCCGCGCAGGCCCAGGCACGTGCCTGGCTGGATCGCGACCGCATCGCGCTCGACGAGACCGCGACCCTCAACGTGGAGACCACCCAGGCTGGCGCGGGTGCGCCGGACTGGTCGGCCTTGGAGGCCGATTTCCGGCTCAGCGGGCACACCAGCAGCCGCCAGGTGGAGATCGTCAACGGGCGCAGCCAGGCGCGGGTGCTGTTCGCGGTGGCGCTGTCGCCGCGGCGCACCGGCACGCTCACGGTTCCACCGCTGCAGGTCGGCAATGCAAGCACGGATGCGCTCGCACTGACCGTGACCGCGGCCGATGCCACGCCGGCGCGCGCAGGCGACCCCGCCTTCATCGAATCCGAGCTCGATGCCGACCGTGCGTACGTGCAGCAGGCGATCGGTTACGTCCTGCGGCTGTACTACGCAACGCCGCTGATTTCCGGCGAGCTCGAGCAGCCGTCACCGGAAGGCGCCGCGTTGCAGCGCATCGGCAATGACGTGCAGTACAACCGCGACATCGGCGGCCGGCGCTACACGGTGGTCGAACGCCGTTTCCTGCTGGTGCCCGAGCGCAGCGGCACGCTTGCCATCCCCGGCGCGCGTTTCACCGGCCGCGGCACCGGCAACTTCTTCGATGACCTGTTCCGCGACGGTTCGCGGCTGCTGCGTGCCGATGGCGCGCCACGTTTCCTCGAGGTGCGCCCGGTGCCCGACGGCGCGCCGCAGCCGTGGCTGCCGTTGCGCGGGCTGCAACTCAAATACCTGTCCACGCCGCAGCAGGCACGTGCCGGCGAGGCGGTGGAGATCGTGGTCGAGGCGCGCGCCGATGGTGCCAGCGGCAGCCAGCTGCCGGCGCTGGAACTTGCCGTCGATGGCGGCGCGCAGGTGTTCCCGGAGCCGCCAGAGGTGGAGGAAAGCTTCGACCAGGGCCGCCCGGTGGTACGGGTGACGCGACAGTTCGCGATCGTGCCGGCAGGCCCCGGCACGCTCACTGTGCGCGGGCCGCGGCAATCGTGGTGGGACGTGGCCGCCGATGAGCCGCGGATCGCCGAGCTGCCCGACCTCGGCATCGATGTGGTCGCCGGGCCGGGTGGCAGCGGGCCGGTCGCCGCCGACAACGGAGTACGGCCCGCAGCGCCCGGCATCCGCCTGCCGGGCGTGCAGGATCCGATCGGCGCCTGGCCGCTGGCGACGGTGGTGTTCGCGTTGCTGTGGCTGGTGACACTGGGCTGGGCCCTGCAACGCCGCGGCCGCGTCGTGGACGCACCCGAAAGCGACGCCACGTCAACGCGCGACAGCACCGATCCACGGCTGGCCCAGCGCGCCCTGCGCGATGCGCTGCAGACCGGCGACCTGCACGCCATCGCCGACGCGCTGTGTGCGCTGGCACAGCCCCCGGCGGACGGTCTCGATGCGCTCGCCGCGCGCCTGGCTGATCCCGCGCAACGCGACGCGATAGACCGGTTGCAGCGTGCGCGCTGGGCGGGCGGCGATGCGGTCTCGGCGCGTGCGGCGGTACGCGACGCGTTCCGCGACGGACCGCGCTGGCATGAACCGGTGGGCGGTGGGCCTCCGGCCGTGCTGCCGCCGTTGTATCCACGCTGACGCGCCCCGCGTGCCGCGGTCAGGGACGCCCGCATACGCTTTGTTAAGCTTGCCGGCCTTCTCGATGAGCCTTGCCGCATGACGCCAGCCACTCCGGATGTCCGCCGTATGCCGTTGCACACCCGGATGCTGATCGGCTTCATCGTAGGCGCAAGCCTGGGCCTCGCCGCCAACGTGCTGGTCGGAGAGGCCGCATGGCTGGCTGGCGTGATCACCTACGTCACCGATCCGATCGGCCAGCTGTTTCTGCGCCTGCTGTTCATGCTGGTCGTACCGCTGGTGTTCTCGGCGCTGATCCTGGGCGTGGTGGAGATCGGCGATCCGCGCTCGCTCGGGCGCCTTGGTGCGAAGACGCTGGCATGGGTGTTTGGCAGCACCTCGATCGCGGTCGTGATCGGCATGGTGGTAACGCACCTGCTGCAGCCGGGCGCGGGCATCCCCGACGAGCTGCGTGACCAGGTGATGGCCGACGTCAGTGCATCCGGCACGGCGATACCGAGTGGCGGCATGCCCATCGGGTTCGTCGAGATGCTGCTCAACATGGTGCCCCGCAACCCGATCGCCGCAGCCGCCAGTACCGACCTGATCGGCGTGATGTTCTTCTCGCTGGTGTTCGGCGTGGCCGCAGCCGTGCTCAACACCACGGGCACGCGCAGTTTCGTGGGCGCAGTGCAGGGCGTCTACGACATCAGCCTGAAGCTGATCGACTGGGTGATCCGTCTGGCGCCCTACGCCGTGGCCGCACTGCTGTTCACGCTGACCGCGCGCATGGGCCTGGGGCTGATGGTGCAGCTGGGCTGGTTCGTGTTGACCGCGGTGCTGGCGATGGCGCTGCACTTCTTCGGCACCTATTCGGTGGCGATCGCGGCCATCGCCCGGCGCTCGCCGCTGGAGGTGTTCCGCAAGTCGCAGCCGGCGCTGCTGACCGCGTTCTCGACCTCGTCGAGCGCGGCCACGTTGCCGACATCGTTGAAGGTGGCCGAGGAGAACCTCGGCGTGCCACGGCGGGTGGCGCGATTCGTGTGCACCCTGGGTTCGACCGTGAACATGAACGGCACCGCGCTCTACGAGGGCGTGACCGTGCTGTTCCTGGCGCAGCTGTTCGGGGTGGAACTCACCCTGGTGCAGCAGGTCATGATCCTGGTGATGTGCATCATGGGTGGCATCGGCGCCGCCAGCGTGCCGGGCGGGTCGCTGCCGGTGATCGCGACGATCCTGGTGATGTTCGGGATCCCGCCGGAAGGCATCGGCATCATCCTCGGCGTCGACCGTTTCCTCGACATGTGCCGCACCACCGTCAATATCGGCGGCGACATGGTCGGCTCGGTGGTGGTTGCGCGCAGCGAGCCCGATGACGTGGACCCCGACTCCGCCCTGAGTCCTGACGCGTTGGCGCTCGAGAACGGCTGAGGGTCGATCGAGTCGGCTGCGGTAACGTCAGACCCTCTGGCTGCCTGGGGTTCGGCGCGGACTTGGACGAAGCGCATCGAGCTCATGCCGCACAGGTGAATATGTCCGTGTTCGTCCGGAGCGGTACGCAGGGGCGCCTGCCGGGT
The DNA here is from genome assembly GCF_021191595.1 of Alterluteimonas muca. NCBI lineage: Bacteria > Pseudomonadati > Pseudomonadota > Gammaproteobacteria > Lysobacterales > Lysobacteraceae > Alterluteimonas > Alterluteimonas muca. The sequence continues at coordinate 92,295 of NZ_JAIWPS010000012.1, read as the reverse complement.
ATTCCGCCGGGTCGGCGCCCGATCCCGCCCTGGTCGCCGGAACACCCGGCAGGCGCCTGAGCGCAGCACCACGAGCCGAGGGGGAAAGCACTCTTGCGAGTCCGGATGACTGCGGCGTCCGGCGTGTCGCGATTGAACAGACGCTCACGGGCCACGGAGGCACGTCGTGGGCCGCCGTGGGACAATAGCGGGCTCCCGCCGCCGCCCGCCGATGACATGACCCAGCCGACCCGTCGCGATCTCGCCAACGCCATCCGTTTCCTTGCCGCCGACGCCGTCGAGGCCGCCAAGTCCGGCCATCCGGGCATGCCGATGGGCATGGCGGACATCGCCGAGGTGCTGTGGAACGACTACCTCAGCCACAACCCGAACAACCCGAAGTGGTTCAACCGCGACCGCTTCGTGCTCTCCAACGGCCACGGCTCGATGCTGCAGTACGCGTTGCTGCACCTGTCCGGTTACGACCTGCCGATCGAGGAGCTGAAGAACTTCCGCCAGCTCGGCCACCGCACGCCGGGCCACCCGGAAAACTTCGTCACCCCGGGTGTCGAGACCACCACCGGCCCGCTCGGCCAGGGTTTCGCCAACGCGGTCGGCTTCGCGCTGGCCGAAAAGCTGCTGGCGCAGCGCTTCAACCGCCCCGAGTTCGCGATCGTCGACCACCGCACCTGGGTCTTCCTGGGCGACGGCTGCCTGATGGAAGGCATCTCGCACGAGGCCGCTTCCCTGGCCGGCACGCTGAAGCTGGGCAAGCTGGTGGCGTTCTGGGATGACAACGGCATCTCCATCGACGGCGAGGTCCAGGGCTGGTTCACCGACGACACCCCGATGCGTTTCGAGGCCTACGGCTGGCGCGTGATCCGCGACGTCGACGGCCATGATGCCGACGCCATCAAGGCCGCGATCGAGGACGCGCTGTCGCAGGACGAGCGCCCGACGCTGCTGTGCTGCCGCACCACGATCGGCTTCGGCTCGCCGGCCAAGGCGGGCAAGGAGTCCTCCCACGGTGCGCCGCTCGGTGGCGACGAACTCACCGCCACCCGCAAGGCGCTGGGCTGGGAGCACGGCCCGTTCGAGCTGCCGGCGGCGATCCAGGACGGCTGGCGCGCGGGCAATGCCGGCCTGGTGCGCGAGGAACAGTGGAACCGCCTGTTCGACGCCTACGCGCAGAAGTACCCCGACATCGCCGACGAGTTGACCCGCCGTTCGCATGGCGAACTGCCGGAAGGCTTCGGCGCGGCCGCGGATGCGTATATCCGCAAGCTGCAGGCCGAAGGCCCGGTAGTGGCATCGCGCAAGGCCTCGCAGATGGCGATCGAAGCGTTCGCGCCGCACCTGCCGGAACTGGTCGGCGGTTCCGCGGATCTCGCAAGTTCCAACCTGACGATGTGGAGCGGCAGCAGGGACGTCGGCAGCGACGACCCCTCCGCCAACTACATCTATTACGGCGTGCGCGAGTTCGCGATGACCGCGATCTCGAACGGCCTGGCGCTGCATGGCGGCTTCATCCCGTACGACGCCACCTTCCTGGTGTTCTCCGACTACGCCCGCAACGCGGTGCGGATGAGCGCGCTGATGGAAGCGCACGCCATCCATGTCTACACCCATGACTCGATCGGCCTCGGCGAGGACGGCCCGACCCACCAGCCGGTCGAGCACCTGGCCAGCCTGCGGCTGATCCCCAACAACGACGTGTGGCGCCCGTGCGACGCGGTGGAGTCGGCGGTGGCGTGGCGCGCGGCGATCGAACGCCGCGACGGCCCGTCCTGTCTGGTCTTCAGCCGCCAGAACCTGCCGCACCAGGCACGCGACGAGACGCAGCTTGCCAACATCGCACGTGGCGGCTACGTGCTCGCGGAGGCCGGTAATGGCGCGCCGGAGATCATCCTGATCGCCACCGGCTCGGAAGTCGGCCTGGCGGTGGAAGCGCGCACGATGCTGGAAGCCGAGGGCATCGCCACGCGCGTGGTGTCGATGCCGTCGACCGATGTGTTCGACCGCCAGGATGCGGAGTACCGCGAAGCGGTGCTGCCGATGGCGCTGCGTCGCCGCGTCGCGGTGGAAGCGGGCGTGACCGATGCATGGCGCAAGTACGTCGGCCTCGACGGCGCTGTCATCGGCCTCGATCGCTTCGGTGCGTCGGCACCGGCGGGGGTGCTGTTCAAGCACTTCGGTTTCACCGCGCAGGCGGTGGCCGACGCGGCGCGCGCGTTGCGCTGAGCAATACCCTCCCTCTCCCGCGTGCGGGAGGGGGAGCCCGGCAGGGCGGGTGAGGGCGTTCTCCGGGGCGCAGCAGCTCCTGGTCGCTGTCGCGCACCAGCGGATCCTGCAACAGCAGGGGCCGCATCCGTCGTGCATGGGGCCCAGCCCCTCAACGCGGCACTGTGCCCTCGCGCAGGTGCGGGTACGGGTTGATCGCCTCGCCTTCCCACCAGCGCCGTTCCGGCCCGAGCCGGAAGATCGCGAAATGCAGGTGCGGGGCGTCGTCGCTGGCATTGCCGGTGCTGCCGACCGTTCCCAGCACGTCGCCGCGGCGCAACTGCTGGCCTTCGGCGAGCCCCGGTGCGTAGGCCTGCAGGTGGGCGTAGTAGTAGGCGAACTGTCCGGACGGATCGAACTGGTACACGGTGAGCCCGCCGCGCTCGCTGTCGAACAGCTTCTCGACGTGGCCTTCGGTTACTGCCAGCACCGGCGTCCCGGCGGGGGCCATGATGTCGATCGCGTCATGCGGGCGGCCCTCGCTGCGCGCATCGGTGAAGGTATCGGCCAACTGCCCGCGGTCGATGCCCTGCACCGGCACCAGCAGGGCATCGCCGGGCACCGGCTGCAAGCCCGCTGCGGGTGCGGTACCGGGCCCGGGTGCGGCCGGCTGCCTGCCGGGGTCGGGCGGATAGGGCGCGGGTTCCGGCATGGCTCGCGGCGGGACAGGCGCCGTCGTGTCCATCGTGGCTGCCGCCGGGGTCACCCGGATCGGCCGTGACCACCACGCCCAGGCGGCGAGCGCCACCGCCAGCAGCATGGCGAGAAGAGCGGTGATCCGCATGACGGCCTACTTCCGCATTTCCACCGGGGTGCCGGCCTCGACCGCGTCCACCAGCGCCAGAACGTCCCAGTTGGTCAGGCGCACGCAGCCGTTGGAGGCGGTTTTGCCGACGCGCGCCGGCTCCGGGGTGCCGTGGATGCCGTAGTGCGGCTTCGACAGGTCGATCCACACCGGGCCGACGGGGTTGTTCGGGCCCGCGGCGACGGTCGCCTTGCTGTGCTCCGGGTCGGCGGCCCAGAACAGCTCCGGGTTGTAGTGGAAGGTCGGGTCCATGGCCACGGTCTCGACCGTCCATTCGCCGATCGGCAGAGGATCCTTCTCGCTGCCGGAAGTAACCGGGAACTGCGCCATCACCCGGTCGTTGCCGTCGAGCACCACCAGCGTGGCGTCGGATTCGCTCACCACGATGCGCGCGGCCTTTGCCAGCGGCGGCAGGTCACGCACGTTGGGCACGCGCAGGGTCGCGCCCACGCGCGGATCGACATCGGGATTGAGCGACTGCAGCAGTTCCGGGCTGGAGTGGAAGCGCTCGCCAAGAGCCTCCCAGGCCGATGCATAACCGAGGCGGTCGAGTTTCGACTTCTCCATCATGTCGTCGGGCACCTCGACGTACGGCGCCGCGAGGTCCTCGGCGGTCAGTGTGTGGTCGATCAGCGCCGGCGACGCATCGGCCGCCAGCGCGTCCCAGGTGGCGTCGTCGAGTTCACCGCTGACCTCGAGACCGCGCGCGGCCTGGAAACCGCGCAGTGCGCGTGCCTGGTTGGAACCGGCGACGCCATCGATCTCGCCCGGGGAGAATCGTGCCCGCGCCAGCAGCACCTGTGCATGCAACGGCCGGCTCACCTCTTCCTGCGCAGCAGCCGGTTGCGTGTCTGCTCGCGCCGATCCGGCAGCGGCGGGCGCCGGGGTCGGCGGGTCCGTGGCGAGCGCGGGAAGCGAGCAGGCGAGCGAGAGGAGCAATACGGGCAACAGGCGCATAAGCGGGTTCCATCGGGACATTGGCGCAACCATGGCGGCGCCGGCGCCAGCCACGCGTGAAGACAACGCCCCTGTTATTGCGTGGCGTTCTGTCGCCGACGCTTGATCACCGTCAGCACCTGGCCGACCACGGCGGTGCCGAGGATCAGGACGTTGGTCACCACGAACACCGGGTTGGAGACCAGTGCGCTGTAGATGATGAAGAGCACCGAGGCGGCGATCTGGCCGACGAACAGCCACACCGAGACCGACTCGACGCTGTCGGCGATCCACTGCTTGCGGATCTGCCGGATGAGGGTGGCCATCAGCACGGCGGTCGCGGCCCAGCCGATCCAGTCCGCGCCGCTCATGCCGTCGTGTCCATGTGTTGCCCGTCCTCGTCGATGGTCACGTCCACGGTATCGATCCGCCAGTGGGTGTCGCGTACACGCCGCTCGGCCTCCAGTCGCTGGGTGGACGTCAGCCCGCCGGAGCCGGTGCGCACCCACACCACGCCGCTCAGGCGCAGGCCCTCCTCGTGCAGGCGCACGCGCACGCCGCGGACCCAGGCAAGCCCGGCAACCGCATCGTGCACCCGGTCAACGAGGTCGTCGGTATCGTTGCGGTCGACCTGCTGCGGGCGCGCGTCGTGGTGGTCGCGGATCGCGTTGCGCAGGTTGCGCACGCCGTCGCGCAGCACTTCGACCGCGATGAAGATCGCCGCCGCCGCATCCGTCCACCACAGCCCGAATCCGATCCCCGCCACGCCGACGATGCCGGCCAGCGCGGTCATCCAGTCGGCCTTGTTCATGTCGGCGTCGGTGTGCAGCGGCTTGAGCTGCAGCTCGTGCGCGAGCTCCAGCTTCATCCGCCCCAGGACCACCGGCGGGATCGCCGACAGCGCCAGCACGCCCATCATCAGCCAGCCTTTCCAGATGATGGTGCCGGCGATCTCGACATTGCCGATCACCGGGTGCGCACGCGTGGCCAGCGTATGCACGCCATCGAACACCAGCAGCAGGCCGACGGCGGTCAGCGCCACCGCCGAAGCCAGGAACGCGACATCGAACGCGCGCTCGCGCCCGTTGAGGTATTCGGTGTCCGCCGCACGGCGCCGGAAGCGCGCCGCGACCAGGAAGCCGATCGGCGGCAACAGGCTCAGCAGGTCCTCGGCCAGCGCGGTCTTCATCGCCTGCGAGCCGCCCATCGCCAGCACCATCAGCACGCTGGTGGCGCCCAGCAACACGATCGACCACCAGCTCAGCCGCGCGGCCTGCGCAAGCAGCCGTTGCTGGGCATCGGGCAGTGGATGCGCATCGCGCGGGCGCGACGGGCCCGCAGGCGGGTCGGTGCGGGTCATCGCGATGCTCCGTTCGCCAGTGCGGGCGCATCGGCATGCAGCTGGCGGTCCAACACCAGCTGCCAGGCATTCTCGCCGGGCGGCAGCGCGAAGCGACGTTCGACGAGACCGTCGGCGGTGGCGATCTTCACCGGCAACGACCACGAGGCATCCTTCCACGGCGAATCGCGGCGGTGGCCGCCAGCGACCAGGTGCAGGCGGAAATCGAGCAGTTCAAGCATCAGCGCGTCATGGCCGTCGACCACCCACTCCACCTCCATGCCGCGGCCGTGGGCGAAGCGGCGGATCCAGTCGACCTCGATGCCCGCAGGCTCGCGGCCCGAGAGGTCGACGAATGGCGGGTCGTGGCTCAGGCCCACCCGCAACCCATGCTCATGGGCGCGCGCCAGGCTGTCTTCGGGATCGCGGGGATAGTCGCTGCAGGCACACAGCACGAGGAAGACGCACAGGCAGGCGAACCGGGTCATCGACATGGCCGGCGTTATCCGCTGGCCGGTGTGCACGGCTGGCGAAGGCCCGGGGCGTGCGCTACCCGAGGTGATGCACCGCGCCGGCCAGGCGGCGCACATCGTCGAGCGTGTGGCTGACGTAGAGCATCGGCAGGCCGGTCTCGTCGCGCACCCGCTGCAGCCACGGGATCAGTTCCGCGCGGCGGTCCTGGTCGAGCGCCGACAACGGCTCGTCGAACAGCAGCAGCGCCGGCTGCGACAGCAGTGCGCGGCCGATCGCGACCCGCTGTGCTTCGCCGCCCGACAGGTTGGCGGTGCGGCGCCCGAGCAGCGCGCCGATGCCCAGCAGTTCCACCACCGCATCGAACCCGAAGCGTTCCCCGGCGCGGCGCGCGTAACGCAGGTTGGCGCGCACGTCGAGATGTGGAAACAGTCGCGCCTCCTGGAACACATAGCCGACCCGGCGGCGATGCGTCGGCAGGTCCACGCCCGCTGCGTGGTCAAAGAGCACGCGGCCGTCGATCTCGATGCGTCCGGAGCGCGGCCGCAGCAGCCCGGCGATGGCATTGAGAACGGACGTCTTGCCGGCGCCTGACGGCCCGGTCAGCGCGACGACGCGCGAGATCTCGCCGATACGCACATGCCGGCGGAATCCGCCGCGGACGAGTTCGATGTCGATACGCAGCATGCGCTCAGTCCGCCGGGTTGCCGCGCTGGCGGCGCACCAGCCAGTCCGACAGCAGCAGCGCGCCGAACGAAAGCGCCAGCGATACTGCCGCCAGGCGCCAGATCGCCGCTTCGCCACCCGGCACCTGCATCAGCCCGTACACCGCGGACGCGATGGTGAGCGTTTCGCCCGGGATCGCCGAGACGAAGGTGATGGTGGCCCCGAACTCGCCCAGTGCCTTGGCGAAACCGAGCACCGCGCCGGCGACCACGCCGGGCCAGGCCAGCGGCAGCGTGATGGTGCGGAACACCCGCCACGGCGATGCACCGAGCGTGGCCGCGGCCTGTTCCAGCCGCCGGTCCACCTGTTCGATCGACAACCGGATCGCCCGCACCATCAGCGGGAAGCCCATGATCGCGCTGGCAAGCGCGGCACCGGTCCAGCGGAACGCGAACTCGATGCCGGCGGCGCCCAGCACACGTCCGATCGTGCCCTGGCTGCCGAGCGCCACCAGCAGCAGGTAGCCGACCACCACCGGCGGCAGCACCAGCGGCAGATGGATCAGCGCGTCCAGCACCGCCTTGCCCGGGAAGCGCCGCCGCGCCAGCAGCCAGCCGGCGGCCACCGCCAGCGGCAGGCTGGCCACGGCGGCCATCAGTGCCACGCGCAGGCTCAGCGCGACGATCTCCCATTCCGCAGGCGTCAGCATCCGGGGCTCATGGCGCGGTGAATCCGCGGGCGCGGAAGATCGCCTGTGCCGGTGGCGTCCGCAGCCAGTCGACGAACGCCGCGGCCTGCGGATGGTCGCTGTGTTCGACGCGTGCAACCGGGTAGACGATGGGTGGATGGCTGCCGGCGGGGAAGGTCGCCACCACCCGCACCGCAGGCTCGGCCAGCGCATCGCTGGCGTACACCACGCCCAGCGATGCCTCGCCACGCGCCACCAGCAGCAGCGCCGCGCGCACGTTGTCGGTCTCGGCCACGTGCGCGGCGATGTCGTCCCACGATCGCAGCGACTGCAGCGCGGCTTTCGCATAGCGGCCGGCGGGCACGCTGTCGGTCGCCGCCAGCGCGAGCCGGCCGCCCCGCAGTCGCGCGAGGAGGTCAGTGCCGGGCGAGAGGGCGACGGCAGAGCCATCGCCACCGGCGGGCGCGACCAGCACCAGCGTGTTGCCCGCCAGCACCTGGCGGGTACCTGCATCGATGCGTCCGCGCTGCTGCAGCCAGTCCATCCATGCGAGGTCCGCCGACACGAACACATCCGCCGGTGCGCCGTGATCGATCTCCCGCGCAAGCGCCGGGCTCGCCGCGTACGACACCTGCACGGCCTGTCCGCCGTGTGCATGGAAGTCCGCGGCGGCGGTATCCATCGCCTCCTTGAGGCTGGCGGCCGCGAACACGATCAGCGGCCGGCTGCTGTCACCGTCGCGCTGGCGCGGGCTGCAGCCGGTGAACAGGGCGAGTGCGGCGAGCACGATGACCAGGCGCCGGGTGGACCGGCTCATGGCGCGACCACGACGGTGAGCGTGTGCAGCCCCGGCAACGTGCGCGCATCGTCAAGCCGGCCGTCGACCAGCAGCAACGGTTTGCCGCCCGGAACGTCGGCGCCTCCGGCGCAGGCGTGGACCACGTCGACCGTCCGCCCGCCGGCTGCGGGGTCGAGCTCCGCCAGCGCGAACAGAACGCGGCGCCCGTCGCGCGCCTGCGCCAGCACATAGCGCGCCAGGTGCGGGCCGTGCGGCGCGTCCGCGGGTGCGGCGCCAGTGGCGCGCAGCAGGTCGGACAACGCCGCGCCCTCGCAGCGCCGGCTCCGTCCGGTGATCGACAGGATGATCGGGCTGCGTGCAAGGCGTGACAGGGTGCCTGCATCCAGCGGCACCGCAACCGGCGACGGCACCGCGGGCGGGTGCGGCACGGAGGCGCGCAGGCGTGGGTCGTGGGTCGGGCCGGCGGGCGTCGAAGTGCGCGCGTCCACGGCGGCGATCGACGGATGTCCGGCGCAGCCTGCCAGCAACGGGATCAGCAGCAACGGACGGAGGCGGGCGGTGCAGGGCATCGGACGCTCGACGTGCGGATGCGCCGCAGTCTACGCGCTCACCCCAGCGGTACAGGCCTCCGCGCGCTGCGCGCCGGCGCCGGTCAGTCGTCGTCGCGCAGCGCCAGCGCGTGGTTCAGCAGCGCGGCCAGGCGGCTGCCGGCCAGTGCGATCTGCTGTTCGGCCACCGGCCGCCAGGTGGCGATATAGCGGCCGTCGATCTTCGGCCGCGGCGGGTAGACACCATCGGCGGTGGCAATGCGGCAGGCGCCTTCCGCCCAGCCGGCCGGGTCGCCGGCGTCCGCTGCCACCACGCCCTTGCCGGTGAGCCGCGCGCGCTGCGCCGCTTCGCTTTCCTGCATGTCGCGGAACAGGCCGCTGTCCCACAGCGAATGCAGGTTGCTGCCGCGGCCGTCGCGGGTGCCGTCGGGCTGGTTGATCTGGGTGTTGTTGCCGCCGCGGTCGTGCGCGTAGCCCGCGTGCATCGGCTGGTGCACGTCGCCGACGAAGTGGACCACGAACTTCAGCGCCTGGCGGCGCGCATCGACGGGCTGTCGGGTGTCGGCGAGGATCGCCGCCTGCGCGCGGATCGCCTCGACCACGCAACCGCCGGAGCGGCAGTGGCGGTCGGCGTCGTAGTTGCAGTCCTGCTCGGCGATGTTGACGTAATGCCAGCTCGCGGAGCGGCGGCCGAGGTCGGGATCGTTGGCGCGCAGTTCGTCGGCCCAGGTGGCCACCCCGCCAAGCGTGGGTTCGGCCTCGCCCCGCAGCAGCGCGTCCACCTGTGCGCGGACCTGCGGCTGCAGCTGTGCTTCGGCGATATCGGCCACCAGCCGATGGCCGCGCGGGCCCCAGGCGTAGGCGGGGGCGGAGGCCAGCACGAGGCCGGCGGCGAAGGTGGCGATGGCGAGAGCAGTCCGGGTCATGCCGGCAATTCTACCGGCATGACCCGCTGCACCCCTTGATCGGATCGGCTCAGAACCGGTGCACGTAGGCGGCGCCGTAGACCCAGGGGTCGATATTGGCGGTGCCGAGCCCGGCGCCATCCAGGCGCACGCTGCTGTCGATGTCGATCCAGCGCGCATCGATGCGGATCGCACCGCCGTTGCCGAGGCGGAAGTCCACGCCGGCATGCGCGGCCAGGCCCCAGGAATCGCCAAGCTCGAGGTCGGCGCCGGCCAGCGCGCCGCGGGTGTCCTCGCTGAAGAAGGTGGTGTAGTTCACGCCCAGGCCCAGCAACGGCGACACCGCGCCGCCATGGTTGAAGTGGTACTGCAGGCTCACCGTGGGCGGCAGGTGCTTCGTGGTGGCCACGGTGCCGAGGCCGTCGATGGCGATGTCGTGCTGGAACGGCAGTGCGGCCAGGACCTCGATGCCGAGGCCGTCGCGCACGAAATACTCGAGCGCGATGGTCGGGCGCACGTTCGAATCCACCGACACCGGCAGGGTGCCGGCGGCGAGGGTGCCGTTGTCGGACTTCGGGTCGACGTTGTGCGCGCCGATGGCGACGGTCCAGTCGCCGGCGGTCTGGGCGGCGGCCGGCAGCGCGACGGTGGCGAGTGCGAGGGCAAGCAGGGAAAAGCGCGTGAATCGCATGTGGGGGTCCGTTTCTTGTGGTGGTCAGGTACGGGCCCAGTGTCGGCATCCCGGGCACGGCACGCCTTGATCGCGATCAAGGCGGCAGCACGGACCGCCCGGCGCCCGGCTGGTAGAATGGCCGGCCACGCTTTCCACCCATCCAGGCCGCAGCGTGCGGCGTGAGGAGTCTTCGGTAATGGCGATCAAGGTTGGCATCAACGGCTTCGGCCGCATCGGCCGCAACGTGCTGCGCTCGGCAGTGGAGAACTTCGACGGCGACATCGAGATCGTCGCGATCAACGACCTGCTGGAGCCGGACTACCTGGCCTACATGCTGCAGTACGACTCCGTGCACGGCCGCTTCAAGGGCGAACTGTCGGTCGATGGCAACACCCTGATCGTCAACGGGAAAAAGATCCGCCTCACCCAGGAGCGCGACCCCGCCAACCTGAAGTGGGACGAGGTCGGCGCCGACGTCGTGATCGAATCCACCGGCCTGTTCCTGACCAAGGAGACCTGCCAGAAGCACCTCGATGCGGGCGCGAAGAAGGTCATCCAGTCGGCCCCGTCCAAGGACGACACGCCGATGTTCGTCTACGGCGTCAACCACGACCGCTATGCCGGCGAGGCGATCATCTCCAACGCCTCGTGCACCACCAACTGCCTGGCGCCGCTGGCCAAGGTCGTGCACGACAAGTGGGGCATCAAGCGTGGCCTGATGACCACCGTGCACGCCGCCACCGCGACCCAGAAGACCGTCGATGGCCCCAGCAGCAAGGACTGGCGCGGCGGCCGCGGCATCCTCGAGAACATCATTCCCTCGTCCACCGGCGCGGCCAAGGCCGTGGGCGTGGTGATCCCCGAACTCAACAGGAAGCTCACCGGCATGTCGTTCCGCGTGCCGACCTCGGACGTGTCGGTGGTCGACCTCACCGTCGAGCTCGAGAACCCGGCCAGCTACGACGAGATCAAGGCCGAGATGAAGGCGCAGAGCGAAGGCGCGTTGAAGGGCATCCTCGGCTACACCGAGGACAAGGTGGTGGCTACCGACTTCCGCGGCGAGACCTGCACCTCGGTGTTCGACGCCGACGCCGGCATCGCGCTCGACCCGACCTTCGTCAAGCTGGTGGCCTGGTACGACAACGAGTGGGGCTATTCGAACAAGTGCCTGGAAATGGTGCGCGTGGTCGCGGCGAAGTAATCGCCGGCCCAAGCGTTGCCCGGAGCCCCGCCACTGGCGGGGCTTCTTGTTTGCGCGGACGGTTGGGTAAGGTGTGCGCTGCGCCGGCCGGCGCGAACGGATGCGCGAACGATGGAATTGCTGGTGCTGCTGGGTCTGGCGTTGCTGGCGGTGCCGGTGCTGCTGGTGGTGGCGCTCGTGAAGCTCTCGGGCCTGCGCCAGCGGGTGGTCGAGCTGGAGATCGCGGTCGACGCGTTGCGACGCGGCCCGGTGGCAACGTCGGCGCGCGCGGACTCCGCGTCGGCGGATGCGATGTCCCGCGTGGTCAGCCCGCCGCTGCGCGATGACGGCGCGCCGCGGCCCGCGTCCGTCGGGCCTGGCGTCGAAGCAGCGCCGGCGTCGGCATCGCAGCCGTATGCAGCGGTGGAACGCGGAACCGCCGGGCCGGTGCATCCCGCGCCCGCCGGTGAACTGCCGCCGCCGCGGACTCCGCCACCGCCCGCGCCCGCACCGCCAGGCATGGTCGAGCGTGCCGCGGCGGCCGTGCGGCGCTGGTTCACCACCGGCAATGTGCCGGTCAAGGTCGGCATGCTGGTGCTGCTTGCAGGCGTGGGCGCGCTCCTGAAGTACGCCAGCGACCAGGGCTGGCTGGCGGTGCCGGTAAGCCTGCGGCTGGCGGGCGTCGCCGCGGCGGCCGTGGCCGGGCTGGTGTTCGGCTGGCGGCGTCGCGCGAGCCATCGCAGCTTCGCGCTCAGCGTGCAGGGCGGGATGATCGGCATCCTGCTGCTGGTGGTGTTCGCGGCGTACCGGCAGTTCGATCTGTTGCCGCCGTCGCTGGCCTTTGCCGCGAGCGTGGTGCTGGTCGCGGCCACCGGTGTGCTTGCTGTGGCGCAGAACGCACGCGCACTGGCGGTGTTCGCCATCCTCGCCGGCTTCCTGGCACCGATCTGGCTGTCGACCGGCGGCGGCAACCACGTGGCGCTGTTCGCGTACTACGCGGTGCTCAATGCCGCGATCCTGGCAATCGCCCGGTTCCGTGCCTGGCGCGAACTCAACCTGCTCGGCTTCGCCTTCACCTTCGGCATCGCCACGCTGTGGGGCGTGCTGTCGTACGCACCTGCGCACTACGCCTCGGCGCAATCGTTCCTCGCGCTGTTCTTCGCGTTCTACCTGCTGATCCCGCTGCTGTACGCACGCCGTCGCGCACCCGCGCGGCGCGACATCGTCGATGGCGCACTGGTGTTCGGCACGCCGCTGGTGGCGTTTTCGCTGCAGGCGGGACTGTTGCACGACCGCACGATGGCGCTGGCCCTGTGCGCGCTCGGTCTCGGCGCGCTGTACGCGATGCTTGCACGCGCGCTGCTGCAGCGGCCGGGACATGCGGTGCTGGTGCAGTCCTACGCGCTGCTGGCGGTCGGCTTCGCCACCCTGGCGGTTCCGCTGGCGCTGTCCGCGCAGGCCACCGCCTGCGTGTTCGCGCTGGAAGGCGCGGTCTTGGTGTGGCTGGGGTTACGCCAGCAGCGGCGCTGGCCGCAGGTGTCCGGTGTGGGCCTGCAGCTCGCCGCGGCGGTGGCGTACATGCTGGCGGGACCGTTGCCGTTCGGCGCGGTGGTCATGCCCTTCGCCCACGGCCGGTTCGCCGGCGGGATGCTGATCGCGGTGGCGGGACTGGCCACCGCGTGGTCCTTCCGGCAAGCCGGGTCGAGGTCGCTGGCCGGCATTGCCTACGGCTGGGGGGTGGCGTGGTGGCTGGGCATCTGGGCCGCGGAGCTGCTGCGGGTGGCACCTGCGGCAATGGAGCCGGACCTGCTGCTGGTACTGGCCATCGGCAGCGGCTGGCTTGCGGCCGAACTCCATCGTCGCCGGCCGGAGCGCATGCTCGCCGCCACGTTCTTCACCGCGTTGCTGGCGGCGGTGCCGCTTGCGCTGTGGCAGTCGTCGGTGCATGCGCAGCCGTTCGCCGGCCATGGGGCATGGGCGTGGGCGGTGTTCGTGATCTGCGGGTTGCGTGGGCTGGCCTGCCTGCGCAGCGGCGATGCGTCGATCGCACGGGCGGCGCAGTTCGCATGGTGGCTGTTGTGGCCACTGCTGCTGTCGCTGCTGGGCAGCTGGCTGGCCGGGCGTTTCGGGCTGGGGGCGGGCTGGTGGTCGCTGGCGGTGGTGGCGCCATGGCTGCTGGTCACTGCGCTGGCGCTGTGGCGGTGGACATGGCTCGCCCGTCCGCTGGGCGATGCGTTCGCGCCTGCGCGCGGGGCGTTGCTGTGCACCTTCCAGGTCCTGCTGCTGCTGTGGTGGCTGCCGGCGCTGCGCAGTGCCGGCGATGCCTCGCCGCTGCCGTGGCTGGCGGTGCTCAATCCGCTGGACCTCGCCCAGTTCGCGATGCTGGCGCTGCTTGCGCGCTGGCTGTGGTCGGAAGATGCACCTGATGCATGGACGCGCCATCGCCTGCCGTTGCTGGCCGCGGCGGGCTTCCTGCTGCTGACCGCGATCACCCTGCGCGGCGCCCATCACTGGGGCGGGGTGGCGTGGGATGCGGGGCTGCCGTCGAGTGGCCTCGCACAGGCCGCGCTCACCGTGGTCTGGAGCGTGCTCGGCGTGCTGGGCTGGGTGCTGGGCTCGCGGCGTGGCCATCGGGCGCTGTGGCTGGCCGGTGCACTGCTGATGGCGGTGGTGCTGGCCAAGCTGGTGCTGGTCGACCGCGGGCACCTGGGCAACCTGTGGGGTATCGCCTCGTTCATCGCCTACGGGCTGCTGTGCACGGTGGTCGGCTTCTTCGCGCCGGCGCCGCCGCGCGCCGTCCACGCCACGGAGCAACCCGCATGATCCGCTGCATCACCCGCTGTGCCGCCGCCTTCGCGGTGCTGGTCCCCCTGGCCACCGCCGGCGCGCAGCCGCTGGATGCCGATTACGGTTGGCAGTGGCCACTGTCGCTGTCGAGCGGCGATGCCGGCGCCTACCGCGTGGAGCTGACGCCCGGTATCTATGCCGCCGCGTGGTCGCCAACGCTCGCCGATGTGGTGGTGGTCAACGGCGACGGCCATGCGGTGCCGGCGACACTGGTGCCGGCGGCCGTCGACGATCGCCCGCTGCTGCACGAACTGCCGTGGTTCCCGCTGCCTGCAGACCGCGCGCAGCGCGACATCGCCGCGATCAGCGAGATCGCCAGCGACGGCCGCCTGCGGCGCGTCCAACTGCGCGTCACGCCGGATGCCGCCACCGCGTGGCTGCTCGATGCCAGCCAGTCCGACGGCCCGCTGCACGCGCTGCGGCTGTCGTGGGCGGACGACCAGGTCCCGTTCGAACAGGTCTTCCGCGTGGATGCATCGGATGACCTGCGCCAGTGGACCGCCGTGCAGCCCGAGGGACGGGTGTTCGACCTGCGCCGCGATGATGCCCGCCTGGTGCAGGGACGGATCGCCTTCGTCGCGCCCATGCGGTCACGCTATCTGCGGCTGGTCCCGCTGCGCGCAACCATGCCCGCGCTGCAGCTCACCGGCGTGCAGGCGGAGACGCGCCCGCCGCTGGCGGCGGCGTCCTGGCAGTGGCGCCGGCTGGAACCCGTGCAGGTGCGGCGCGATGGCCGCGACGGCTACGAGTACCGCCTCGACGGCCGCTACCCGGTGACCCGCGCGGACCTCGCCACGGCGGGACACGCGGGCAGCCGCTGGACCCTGTCGGTACGCGATCACGACGATGCACCGTGGCGCGTGGCGGCCGCGGACTGGGTCGCGTTCCGGCTCGGCGGGGATCCGGCCACGCGCTCGTCGCCCCGCGAGCTGCCGACGGTGATGCGCGACCGCATCTGGCGGCTGGAGCCGCAGGCCCCGGTGGCCGCGCCGCCCGCGCTGCTGCTGGGCTACCGCCCGGAGGCGCTGGTGTTCGTGGCGGAAGGCTCCGCGCCGTTCGCCGTGTATGCGGGCAGCGCACGCGCGGCGCGCGCCGCGGCCCCGGTCGGGCAGGTGCTGGAGGTCCTGCGCAGGCGCCACGGCGCGGGATGGCAGCCGGCGACGGCGGTGCCTGGCGCGCGCGTCGACCTGGCCGGCGAGGCTGCGCTCCGGCCCGTGCGCGACTGGACCACCTGGGTGCTGTGGGCGGTGCTGCTGGCGGGCGTGGCGGTGGTCGCCGGCTTCGCGGTCAGCCTGTTGCGTCGCCGGCCGGCCCCTTCGCAATAGCGCAGCCGCCGGCAAGGCGGGCGCCGGGCATCGCCGTGCCGGCAATGCGGACGGGCGCGACCACCTTCACGCGAGGCCGGCGGGGCGATCCCGCTCCGGTTTGCCCCCCTGTGCGCACAGGCCGACAATAGCGCGCTGCCGACGCCGGTCCGGCCCGTCCACGGTCGCCACGTCGGCGCTTCCTTCCTGAGCGAGTCTTGCGTCCCATGTCCATCCTGCGAATGACCGACCTCGACCTGACCGGCAAGCGTGTGCTGGTGAGGCAGGACCTCAACGTCCCGATCGAGGACGGCCGCATCACGTCCGACCAGCGCATCGTCGCATCGCTGCCCACCCTCAAGCACGCGCTGGACCAGGGCGCGGCGGTGATGGTGATGTCCCATCTCGGCCGCCCGACCGAGGGCAGCTGGAGCGAGGCCGACTCGCTGGCGCCGGTGGCCGCGCACCTGGGCAGGCTGATCAGGCGCGAGGTGCGGCTGGTGCGCGACTGGGTCGACGGCGTCGACGTGCAGCCCGGCGAGCTGGTGATGCTGGAGAACTGCCGCATGAACGTCGGCGAGAAGGCCGACGACGAAGCGCTGGCACGCAAGTACGCCGCGCTGTGCGACGTGTATGTCATGGATGCCTTCGGCACCGCGCACCGCGCGCAGGCTTCCACCCATGGCGCGATCCGCTTCGCGCCGGTGGCCGCGGGCGGCCCGCTGCTGATGGCCGAACTCGACGCACTCGGCCGTGCGCTCGGCGACCCCGCGCGACCGCTGCTGGCCATCGTCGGCGGCAGCAAGGTGTCGACCAAGCTGGAGCTGCTGACCAACCTCGTCGGTGAAGTGGACCAGCTGATCGTCGGTGGCGGCATCGCCAACACCTTCATCGCTGCGCAGGGCTATGCCGTCGGCAAGTCGCTGCACGAGCCCGACCTGCTCGACACCGCGCGCCGGATCCTCGCCGAGGCCAAGGCCAAGGGCGCCGAGATCCCGATCCCGCTGGACGTGGTGGTGGCGCGCGAGTTCAGCGCCAGCGCCGAGGCGGTGGTGAAGCCGGTGGATGCAGTGGCCGCCGACGAGATGATCCTCGACATCGGCCCGAAGACCGCCAGGCACTACGCGCAGCTGCTGGGCGAGTCCGGCACGGTGGTGTGGAACGGCCCGGTCGGCGTGTTCGAGTTCGATGCCTTCGCCCGCGGCACCGAGGCGGTGGCGCGTGCAATCGCGCGCTGCCATGCGTTCTCGATCGCCGGCGGCGGCGACACCATCGCCGCCATCGACAAGTTCGGCATCGCCGGCGACATCGGCTACATCTCCACCGGCGGCGGCGCGTTCCTCGAGTTCCTCGAAGGCAAGACCCTGCCGGCGGTGGCCGCGCTGCGCAGCCGCGGCTGACCGCATCGGGGCCCGCCCGCGTGCGCGTGGGCCGGGCTCCGACGGCCCGGTGCGGCGTGCCGCGCCGGATCGGGCAGGGCACCGCACTACCGCGTGAACGCGCTATGTTTGCGTTCACATTCCAAGCCCAGCCTCATTGCGAGCTTCCATGGACCACCGCCGCCGCACCCGCATCCTTGTCACCCTTGGCCCCGCCACCGACCCGCCCGGCGTCCTCGATGCCATCCTGCGTGCCGGCGTCGATGTGGTCCGGCTGAACTTCTCGCATGGCGATCCCGCCTCGCAGAAGGCGCGCGCGCAGGCGGTGCGCGAGGCGGCGGCACGGGTCGGCACGGAGGTCGGCATCCTCGCCGACCTGCCGGGGCCCAAGATCCGCATCGAGCGCTTCGAACAGGGCCGCGTGCAGCTGCGCGCCGGCGAGCGCTTCGACCTGGTGGCCAGCGACGACGCCGGCCCCGGCACCGTGCACGAGGTCGGCGTGAGCTATCTCGGCCTGCCCGATGACCTCAATGCCGGCGACGTGCTGCTGCTCGACGACGGCCTGATGCAGCTGCGGGTGGAGTCGATCGAAGGCCCTCGCATCGTGACCACCGTGCTCAACGATGGCGCACTGTCCGACCGCAAGGGGCTCAACCGCCTCGGCGGTGGGCTGTCGCTGGGCGCACTCACCGACCACGACCGCGCGCTGATCAGCGTGGCCGCCGAGCTCGACGTCGACTTCATCGCGGTGTCGTTCTGCCGCAACGCCGCCGACATGGAAGAGGCGCGCGCGCTGGCGCGTGCCGCCGGCAGCGATGCCGCGCTGGTGTCGAAGATCGAGCGCGCGGAGGCGATCGAGAACCTCGGCGAGATCATCGATGCCAGCGACGTGGTGATGGTCGCGCGCGGCGACCTCGGCGTGGAGATCGGCGATGCCGAGCTGCCGGGCCTGCAGAAGAAGATCATCCGCGAGTCGCTGGCCCGCGACCGCGTGGTGATCACCGCCACGCAGATGCTGCAGTCGATGGTGGAGTCGCCGATCCCCACCCGCGCCGAAGTGCTGGACGTGGCCAACGCGGTCATCGACGGCACCGACGCGGTGATGCTGTCGGCCGAGACCGCGGCCGGAAACTTCCCGGTGCGCGCGGTCGAGGCGATGGCGCGCATCTGCCTCGGTGCCGAGCGCCAGTTCAACCACGACACCAATTTCGAGCAGGCGCAGCGCAACCTCGAGCGTGCCGACCAGGCGATCGCGATGGCGGCCATGTTCCTGACCGAGCACATCGGCGTGCGCGCGATCGTGGCGATGACCGAATCCGGCGGCACTGCGCGCTTCCTGTCGCGGTTCCGTTCCAACGCACCGGTGTACGCGTTCTCGCGCCACCCGGGTGCGCGCCGGCGCATGCGGCTGATGCGCGACGTGTTCGCGTTCGACTACGACAGCCGAGGCCAGACCCCGCGCGAAGCCGCGCGCGGCAGCATCCAGCAGCTGGTCGAGGCCGGCATGCTCGAGTGCCGTGACCGGGTGGTGTTCACCAGCGGCGAGCACATGGAAACCCACGGCGCCACCAATACCCTGCGCCTGCTGCGGGTGGGCGAGCAGGGCCGCGCCGAAGGTCTGGGCGAGCTGTAGGGCATCTGTGCCGCGGCGCGCCTGCGCGGCCGCAGCCACCCGGGGGCGCGAGGGGCGCGGGCTATACTCCGCGGCCCTGACGCCCTGCCGGAAACGCCCCCATGAGCATCGAACAGCTTGCCGAAACCGCCCAGGCGATGGTCGCCCCCGGCAAGGGCATCATCGCCATCGACGAGTCCAACGGCACGATCGGCAAGCGCTTCGAGGCCGTGGGCATCGCCAACAGCGAGGACAACCGCCGCGCCTACCGCGAGATGCTGTTGACCACGCCGAAGCTCGGCGAGCACATCAGCGGCGCGATCCTGTTCGACGAGACCCTGCGCCAGTCCACCCGCGACGGCGTGCCGTTCGCCCGGGTGATGCGCAACGCCGGGATCATCCCGGGCATCAAGGTCGACAGGGGCACCCAGCCGCTGGCCGGCTTCCCGGGTGAAGTGGTCACCGAGGGCCTGGACGGGCTGCGCGAGCGCCTGCGCGAGTACTACCGGCTCGGTGCGCGCTTCGCCAAGTGGCGCGCGGTGATCCATATCGGCGAGGACATGCCGTCGGGCACCTGCATCGAGGTCAACACCCATGCGCTGGCGCGTTATGCCGCGCTGTGCCAGGAAAACGGCCTGGTGCCGATGGTCGAGCCCGAAGTGCTGATGGACGGCGACCATGACATCGAGACCTGCTACGAGGTCTCCGAGGTGGTGCTGCGTTCGCTGTTCGATGCGCTCTACAACCAGGGCGTGATGCTCGAGGGCACCATCCTCAAGGCCTCGATGGTGCTGCCCGGCAAGGGCTGCGACGAGCAGGTCGCCGTGGACGAGGTGGCCTCGTCGACGCTGATGTGCCTGAAGTCGGCGGTGCCGGCGATCATGCCGGGCATCGTGTTCCTGTCCGGCGGGCAGTCCGACGAGGACGCCACCGCGCATCTGGACGCCATGAACCGGATGGGTCCGAACCCGTGGCCGCTGTCGTTCTCCTACGGCCGTGCGATGCAGCAGGCGGCGCTGAAGCTGTGGGCGCAGGACCCGGCCAGCAATGTCGCGCGGGCGCAGCAGACGGTATACGCGCGGGCCCGCGACAATGGCCTCGCCGCACTGGGCGAGTGGACGCCTGCGTAAGGCGGGCGGGCGGCGCCGCGCGGGTGGCCCGGGTGGTTCGACGCCTCGCCTGAGGCGCGCGCGACCGCCTCGGCCCCGCATGGCGACCCTGCCATCATCGCGGGCGCGCTAGCCTCCCGGGAATTGAACCGGGAGGCTGCAGATGTCCGCGACCACCACTTCTTCTTCGAGACTGCACGTGCCACTGGCGGTGCAGGATGCGTTGCGCCGTGGCCGCCCGGCCGAGGCCGCGCAGCGGCTGCGCGAAGCCAACCCCGGGCTCGACCTGCGCCAGGCGCGGACCGCGCTTGCCGAGGTGGCGCGACGCCCACCCGGCGTGATGGACAGCGGCAGCGATCCGGTCGGCCAGGACACGCTGCCGTCGGAGGTGGCTGCCAAGCTCGCGACCGGCAACACCGAGGACGCCGCCCGGCGCCTGCGCGAGACCCAGCCCGGGCTCAGCGAGGACGAGGCGCGCGAGGCGGTGGAACGGCACGCCTCGCCGCTGTTGCGCAAGCAGGCCCGTACCGAGACCGTGGTGCGCGGCGACAGCGGACGCATGGGCTGGGCGGGATGGCTGCTGGTGCTGCTGGCCGCGGCCGGTGCGCTGATGGTCTGGCAGGGCCTCGGCTGACCCTCGTTGCCTACGGCAGACCCGCGAGCCAGTCGTCGTCCGAACCTTCGCTGACGCCCTCGAACAGGGGCGTGGAGAAGTAGCGCTCACCGGTATCGGGCAGCATCGCCAGCACCACCGCACCGTCGTCCGCGCCGCGGGCCACCTCGAGTGCCGCTGCCATGGTCGCGCCGGCCGAGATGCCGACGAAGATGCCTTCTTCCGCCGCCAGCCGGCGGGCGATCTCGATGGCGTCGACATCGGTCACCGACAGCACCCGGTGCGCGGCGTCGCGGTCGAGCACCTCCGGCACGAAGTCCGGCGTCCAGCCCTGGATCCGGTGCGGCGCCCAGTCCTTGCCCTGCAGCATCGCCGCACCGGCCGGTTCGCAGGCGACCACCTCCACCTCGGGCCGCGCCAGCCGCAGCATCCCGCCGACGCCGGTCAGGGTGCCGCCGGTGCCCCAGCCGGTCACGAAATGGTCAAGCCGGCGGCCGGCGAAATCGCGCAGGATCTCGGCGGCGGTGGTGTTGCGGTGGTAGCCGGGGTTGGCCGGATTGGTGAACTGGCTGGCGAGGAACCAGCCGTGCTGTTCGGCGAGCTCGCGGGCCTTGCGCACCATGCCGGTGCCGCGTTCGGCGGCCGGGGTCAGGATCACCCGCGCACCGTACGCGCGCATCAGCTTGCGGCGCTCGACGGAGAAGGTCTCGACCATCGTGGCCACGAACCTGTAGCCACGCGCGGCGCAGACCATCGCCAGCGCCACGCCGGTATTGCCTGAGGTCGCCTCCACCACGGTATCGCCGGGCTTGAGCAGGCCGCGCGCTTCCGCATCGAGGATGATCGCCAGTGCGAGCCGGTCCTTGACCGAGCCGCCGGGGTTGAAGCTTTCGGCCTTGGCGTAGAGTTCGACGTTGGCCGGCCCGATGCGGTGAAGGCGGACCACCGGGGTCCGGCCGATGGTGTCGAGGATGGAATCGTGGATCATGCGCATGCTCCGGTAGGGGTGGGAGGCGCGGGGCCGCATGCGTCCGGACGTCAGCCGGGAGAGGATCGCGCGTAACGCGTGAAGGCCACAACGGTTGACGTGGAACACTCCGTCGTCGTCTGTGCCTGACGGCACAGGGAGCTCACGGCGCCGCCCCATAGAATGGTCGGGTTTTTCCCCGTCGGTCCCCCTCGATGCAGCTTTCGCGTTTACCGTCCCTGGCCACCCGCGCCGTGGCTCCCGTCCTGTTTCTCGTGGCACTGGCCGCATGCGGCAGTGGCGATCCGGCCCCGCAGGGCGGCCCGCAGGCCGCAGTCGTCACCACCGCCGGGATCGCGCTTCGCGACTGGAACGACACCATCCCGGCGCTGGGCACCGTGCAGTCGCGCGAGTCCATCACCGTCACCGCCAAGGTGAGCGAGGTGGTGGACCGGGTGCACTTCGAAAGCGGCCAGGAAGTGGAGCGGGATACCGTGCTGGTCACGCTCAGCGGCAACCAGCAGCAGGCGGCGCTGGCCGCCGCCGAAGCCGCGGCCGCGGAAGCCGACCGCCTGTTCGAGCGCCAGCGCCAGCTGGCCGAGCAGCAGCTGATCTCCACCGCCTCGCTGGATACGCAGTCGGCGCTGCGTGCGACCGCACGTGCGCGCGTGGACGAGATCCGCGCCAACCTCGGCGACCGCCTGATCCGGGCGCCGTTTGCCGGCGTGGTCGGCATCCGCCGTGTCAGCCCGGGTGCGCTGGTGCAGCCGGGCACCGAAATCGTCACCCTCGACGACATCTCCAGCGTCTATGTGGACTTCACCGTCCCCGAAGCGCAGCTGGCCAACCTCGCCGTGGGCCAGGTCCTGCTGGGCACCAGCGTCGCCTACCCGGACCGTACCTTCCAGGGCCGCGTGGACACCATCGACGCGCGCATCGACCCCGCCACCCGCGCGGTCACCGTGCGTGGCGACTTCCCGAACCCCGATCGCGTGCTCAAGCCCGGGATGCTGATGCAGGTCGACCTGCAGCGGCCATCGCGCCAGGCGCTGGTGGTGCCGGAGATCGCGGTGGTCCAGGTCGGCCGCGAGACATTCGTGTACCGGGTGCTTGCCGATTCGACCGTCGAGCAGGCGCCGATCCGCGTCGGTTCGCGCGTGGCGGGGCTCGCCGAAGTGGTGGACGGCCTGTCGCCGGGCGACCGCATCGTCGTCGATGGCACCGGCAAGCTGCGCCCCGGGATGCGCATCGAGGAGGCCACGCGCGCCGCAGCGCCGCAGCCCGGCGCGGACGACGACGGCCGCGCGATCGTGCCTGAAACCACGGTCGCGCCGGCGCCCGACGCCGTGCCCGCGGGCTGAGCCCGCCTCCCCAAGCACCACTACGGGTTCCCATGCGTCTATCCGATCTTTCCATCAAGCGCCCGGTGTTCGCGGTCGTGATGAGCCTGCTGCTCATCGTGCTCGGCATCATGTCCTTCACCCGCCTGACCCTGCGGGAGATGCCCAATATCGATCCACCGATCGTGTCGGTCTCGGTGACCTATCCCGGCGCATCGGCGGCGGTGGTGGAAACCCGCGTCACCCAGATCATCGAGGACGCGCTGGCCGGCATCGAGGGCATCAAGACGCTGGAATCGCGCAGCCGCAACGGCAGCTCCAGCATCACCATGGAGTTCAACCTCAACCGCGACATCGAGGCCGCCGCCAATGACGTGCGCGACGCCGTCAGCCGGGTGATGGACCGCATGCCGCTGGAGGCGGACCCGCCGGAGGTGGAGAAGGCCGAGTCCGACGGCGACGTGATCGTCTGGCTCAACATGCGTTCCGACACCATGGACACGCTGGAGCTGACCGACTACGCCGACCGCTACGTGGTCGACCGCCTGTCGTCGCTGGATGGCGTGGCGCGCGTGGTACTGGGTGGCAACCAGCGCTATTCCATGCGCATCTGGCTCGACCGCGATGCGATGGCCGCGCGCGGCATCACCGCCGCCGACATCGAAAGCGCGCTGCGCAGCGAGAACGTGGAACTGCCGGCCGGCAGCATCGAATCCGAATCGCGTGACTTCACCCTGCGCGTGGAACGCGGCTACCGCGAGCCCGAGCAGTTCGCCCAGGTGCCGCTGCGCAAGGGCGACGACGGCCATGTGGTGCGGCTGGGCGACGTGGCCCAGGTGGAGCTGGGCCCGCGCGAACGCCGTGCCTACCTGCGCAGCAATTTCGTGCCCAACGTGGGCGTGGGCATCGTACGCACCTCCACCGCCAACGCGCTCGACGTGGTGCGCCTGGCGCGTGCCGAGGCCGAGCGCATCCAGGAGACGCTGCCGCCGGGCACCGACATCTTCGTGGCCTACGACGGCACCGTCTTCATCGAGGAGTCGATCAAGCGCGTGTACTGGACGCTGGGCGAGGCGATGGTGCTGGTGGTGCTGGTGATCTGGCTGTTCCTGGGCAGCATCCGCTCGGCGCTGATCCCCGCGGTCACCGTGCCGGTGTGCCTGGTGGCGGCGTTCATCGGCCTCTACGCGTTCGGGTTCTCGATCAACCTGCTGACCCTGCTCGCCCTGGTGCTGTGTATCGGCCTGGTGGTCGACGACGCCATCGTGGTGCTGGAGAACGTGCAACGTCGAGCCGACCTCGGCGAACCTCCACTGGTCGCGGCCAGCCGCGGCACCAGCCAGGTCGCCTTCGCGGTGATCGCCACCACCGCGGTGCTGGTGGCGGTGTTCCTGCCGGTCGGTTTCATGGAAGGCAACAGCGGCCGCCTGCTGCGCGAACTCGCGGTCGCGCTGGCGGGTGCGGTGGCGCTGTCGGCGTTCGTCGCGCTGACGCTGACGCCGATGATGTGTTCGAAGCTGATCCGCCCGCATGGCGCGAAGCAGAGCCGCTTCAACCAGTGGATCAATCGCCAGCTCGAGCGCACCAGCGCCGCGTACGGGCGCCAGCTCGGGCGCCTGGTCGCGCTGCCGGGCAAGCGCATCCTCGCGCTGATGGTCGCGGTGATGCTGGTGTGCCTGGGGCTGATCGTGCTGCTGATGGCGCGGGTGCCCAGCGAGCTGGCGCCGGCCGAGGATCGCGGGCGCTTCTTCGTGATGGTCGACGGGCCGGAAGGCGCGGGCTTCGACTACACCGTGGAGCAGCTGCAGCAGGTCGAGCGGATGATGGCCGGCTTCATCGGCGACGACAAACCGATCCAGCGCGTCAACTCGCGCGCGCCACGCGGCTGGGGTGGCGGCACCGAGATGCATACCGCGCAGATCGTGGTGTTCATGCAGGACTGGTCCGACCGCGACGTCAATGCCGAGGACGTGATCGCCGAACTGCGTCCGGAGTTCAATTCGCTGCCTGGCGTGCAGGTACGCGCCAACGTGCCGGGCGGCCTGATCAGCACCCGCGGCCAGCGCTATCAGCTGGTGCTGGGCGGGCCGAACTACGAGGAGCTCGCGCAGTGGCGTGACCGCATGCTGGCGCGCATCGAGGAGAACCCCGGCATCGTCGACGTCGACAGCGACTACAAGGAAACCCGCCCGCAGATGCGCGTCGAGATCGACCGCGTGCGCGCGGCGGACCTCGGTGTCGGCGTCACCGAGATCGGCCGCACGCTGGAAACGATGATGGGCGCGCGCCAGGTGACGACCTTCGTCTCCGACGGCGAGGAATACGACGTGATGCTGCAGGCCAGCCGCGGCAACCGCATGCAGCCGTCCGATCTCGAGAACACCTACGTGCGTGCGCGTGATGGCGAGCTGGTGCCGCTGTCGAACCTGGTGACCTTCAGCGAGATCGCCGAGCCGGGCTCGTTCAACCGCTTCAACCGCATGCGCGCGATCACCCTGTCGGGCGGGCTCGCGCCGGGCTACACCATGGGCGAGGCGCTGGACTGGAGCTACCAGGTGGCCGCCGAGGAACTGCCGCACTACGCGCAGATCAACTGGAAGGGCGAGTCGCGCGAATACCAGGAAGCCGGTGGCGCGGTGGTGCTGACCTTCACGCTGGCGCTGCTGGTGGTTTACCTCGTGCTGGCGGCGCAGTTCGAGAGCTTCCTGCATCCGATCGTGATCATGCTGACGGTGCCGCTGGCGGTGCTCGGCGCGCTGCTCGGCCTGTGGGTGACCGGCGGCACGCTGAACCTCTTCAGCCAGATCGGCATCATCATCCTGGTCGGCCTGGCGGCGAAAAACGGCATCCTCATCGTCGAGTTCGCCAACCAGCTACGCGACGAGGGCCGCGATGTGGCAAAGGCCATCGTGGAGTCGGCGTCGATCCGACTGCGCCCGATCCTGATGACCGCCGCGGCCACGGTGATGGGTGCGATCCCGCTGGTGGTGGCCGGCGGGCCCGGTTCGGCAAGCCGCGGCACCATCGGCGTGGTGATCATCTCCGGTGTCGCCTTCGCGACGCTGCTTACGCTGTTCGTGGTGCCGGCGTTCTACACCCTGCTCGCTCCGTTCACCCGTTCGCCGGAAGCGCTGGCCCAGGAGCTGGAGCGGCTGGAGCAGGAGACGCCGACGGTGGGCGGCCATGCCTGAGGCCTGGCTGCCGCCGGATGTCGGGCACGGCATCGCGCTGCGGCCGTGGCGCAGCGATGATCTCGATGCGCTGGTCGCGCATGCCAACGACGAACAGGTCTCGCGCGGCACCAGCGACCGCTTTCCGTATCCCTACACCCGCGAGGACGGCATCGCCTTCCTGGCGGGCCGCGTGGTCGACCTGTCGGCGCCGGTCTTCGCGGTCACGCTCGAGGGCCGCGCGGTGGGCGGCATCGGCGTGCGTATGTTCACCGGCGAGCGCGGCATCGGTGCCGAATTCGGCTACTGGCTCGGCCGCCGCCACTGGGGCCGCGGGGTCATGACGAACGTGGTGGCGGCATTCGCGCCATGGGCGGTCCACACGCTGGAGCTGCAGCGGCTGCAGGCCACCGTGCTCGACTTCAACCATGCGTCGGCGCGGGTGCTGGAGAAGAACGGCTTCAGCGAGGAGGGCGTGCTGCGCCGCGCGGTGATGAAGCGCGGCACCGTGCACGATCTACGGATGTTCGCGCGATTGTGCGTGGATTGATTTCCACGTAAGGCGGGTTCCACACCGCTGCGCACATGGTGGAGAATCGACCGCTGCCCCGCCGCCATGGCGGGCGCCGAATGGGGAGTACCGCGTGGAACAGATCGTCAACACACTCAACGGGCTGATCTGGAGCCCGCCGCTGATCGTGCTGTGCCTGGGCGCCGGCCTGTACTTCTCGCTGCGTACGCGTTTCATGCAGATACGGCATGTCGGGGAGATGGTGCGGCTGATGCTGAGCGGAACCAAGTCCGAGGCGGGCGTGTCCTCGTTCCAGGCGCTGGCGATGTCACTGTCGGGTCGCGTCGGCATCGGCAATATCGCGGGGGTTGCCACCGCGATCGCCTTCGGTGGGCCCGGGGCGGTGTTCTGGATGTGGATGATGGCCTTCCTCGGAGCGTCGACGTCGTACGTCGAATCGACGCTGGCCCAGATCTACAAGGAAAAGGACGAGGAAGGGCGATACCGCGGTGGTCCGGCGTATTACATCGAAAAAGCCATGGGGCAGCGGTGGTACGCATGGTTGTTCGCGGTCGTCACCGTGATCGCGGCCGGGTTCCTGATGCCGGGCGTGCAGGCCAACGGGATCGCCTCGGCCGCCTTCAACGCGTGGAGTGTTCCACCGACCGCCACGGCGGCGATCGTCGTGATCGGCCTGGGCTTCATCATCTTCGGTGGCGTCAAGCGCATCGCGCGTTTCGCGGAACTGGTGGTGCCCTTCATGGCGCTGGCCTACATGCTGATGGCGCTGGTGATCATGCTGCTCAACCTCGAAGCGGTGCCGGTGATGTTCCGGCTGATCTTCGAGAGCGCCTTCGGGATGCACGCCGGATTCGGCGCGATGCTCGGCCTGGCGGTGGAGTGGGGTGTGCGCCGTGGCATCTACTCCAACGAAGCGGGCCAGGGTACCGGCCCGCACCATGCCGCCGCGGCGGAGGTCTCGCATCCCAGCAAGCAGGGCCTGGTGCAGGCGTTCTCGGTGTACGTCGACACCCTGGTGGTCTGCAGCGCCACCGCCTTCATGATCCTGTCGACCGGGATGTACAACGTCGTCGGCCGTGCCGGGAGCATGCTGTATGAAGCGTTGCCCGGCGTGGAGGTGGGCCCCGGTTTCGCGCAGAACGCCGTCGAATCGGTGATGCCGGGCTGGGGCGCGGGCTTCGTGGCGCTCGCGCTGTTCTTCTTCGCGTTCACCACGATCATCGCCTACTACTACATGGCGGAAACCAACATCACCTACATCAACCGCAAGGTGCGGCGCCCGTGGATGGTGTTCGTGTTGCGCATCGCGCTCCTGGCCGCCGTCACCTTCGGCTGCGTGCGCACCGCGGAGATGGCCTGGACGCTGGGCGACATCGGGGTCGGCACGATGGCGTGGCTCAACATCATCGCGATCCTGATCCTGCAGCGTCCGGCGCTGGTGGCATTGCGTGATTACGAGGCACAGAAGAAGGCGGGCCTGGACCCGCAGTTCGATCCTTTGAAGCTCGGGATCCGCAATGCGGATTTCTGGGTCGACAGGAAGCCTTGAGCATGGCCGGTTCCGGTCCTGACGATCCCGGCCCCTGGGGCCGCGGCCCTCGCCGCCAGGGCGATGCGCCGACTCATCCACCGGCGCGCGGCGAGCGCACCCCGGCCCGCGACCAACGCTCGCCATGGGGCGGAGCACGCACGCAGGAACGCGGTGAGCGACCCGCGCCGCGCCGCGAGGGCCCGCCACCGGCCGCGGCCGCCGTGGACGAGCCTGCCGCCCCAGCGGCACCGCGTGGTGGCCGCGGCGGCGAGCTGCGTCTGCACGGCTTCAATGCCGTGCAGGCGGTGTTCGCACGTCGCCCGGATGCGATCCGCAAGGTCTATCTCAACCAGTCGCGGATCCCGCACCTGCAGCCCTTGCTGAAATGGTGCGTGGCCCATCGTGTCGGCTACCGCGTGGTGACCGACGAGGAGCTCGGCAAGCTTGCCGCCAGTGCGCACCACGAGGGCGTGGTGGCGGACGTGCTGCGTGCGCAGCCGCTGCCGCTGGCCGGGTGGCTGCCCACGCTGCCGCCGGGGCCGCAGTGCCTGTTGTGGCTGGACGGCGTGGGCAATCCGCACAACTTCGGCGCGATCCTGCGCTCGGCCGCGCACTTCGGTGCGGCCGCGGTGCTGCTTCCGGAGACCAGTACGCTGACGCTGTCGGGCGCCGCGGCGCGCGTGGCCGAAGGCGGCGCGGAAGCATTGCCGCTGGTGCGGTTGGGGCCGGTGGGCGAATCGATGGAACAGCTGCGCGCTGCGGGCTTCAGGCTGGCCGCGACCGTGGTGCGCGACGGCAGTCCGCTGTTCGCCACACCGGCACCGCAGCGGCTGGTCTATGTGCTGGGTGCCGAAGGCGAGGGCATGGATGCGGGCCTCGCCGGCGCCTGCGACCTGCGCGTCTCGATCCCCGGCACCGGCGCGGTGGAAAGCCTCAACGTGGCCGCTGCCACCGCGGTGCTGCTGGCGCACTGGGCGGCGCGGCCCGCCTGATCCGCGCTGCAGGCGCGGCGTGGACGCCGCGCCTGCAATTGGCGCTCCGCGTTACTCGCTGGCCGCCGGCACCCGGAAACCCGCAGCCGCTTCGGCCGCCAGGTACGCGAACACCACATAGGCGGCGACGTTGTGCTTCAGGTCGGCGGCGTCGACCTTGTCGAGGGTGTCGTCGGCGTTGTGGTGCAGGTCGAAGTAGCCGCTGCCGTCCTGCCCCAGCCACGCCCAGGGCATGCCGGCCTGCGCCAGCGGGATGATGTCGGGCCCCGGGCCGCCCTGCTGCGGCTGGAACTCGATGCCCAGCGGCGCCAGCGCACCGGCGATCTGCCGCGACAATGCATGGGTGGCGTCCCTGGCGCTGGTGTTGAACGCATAGATGCGCCCGGAGCCGAAGTCGCTTTCCGCGCCGATCACGTGCTGCGCCATCGCACCCGCGTGGCGCTGCGCGTACTGGCGGGCGCCGATCAGCCCCTGCTCCTCGTTGGCGAACGCGATCACCCGGATGCTGCGTCGCGGCCGCTGCGGCAGCTGGGCGATGAGATGCGCGGCCGCCGCGGTGATGCCCACGCCGGACGCATCGTCCACGGCGCCGGTGCCGTGGTCCCATGAATCGAGGTGGCTGGCGATCACCACGATCTCGTCGGGCGCCTCGCGGCCGGTGAGCTCGGCGATCACATTGTGCGAGGTGTATTCGCCGTTCCAGCCGCAATCGAGTTCCATGCGCACGCGCACCGGGCCACGCTCGAGCAGGCGCACCAGCTGTTCGGCATCGGGCAGCGAGGTCGCCGCCGCGGGGATCGGGGTCACGCCTTCGGCGAAGCGGGTGATGCCGGTATTGGCAACGCGGTTGCGGCTGGTGCTCAGCGAACGCATCAGGAAGCCCGCCGCACCTTTCGACGCAGCCACCGACGGACCGCGGCTGCGCACCGGGCCGGCTGCGTCATAGCCGGAGCCATCGCGCGTACGCTCCATCACGAAGTCGACGAACACGATCTTCCCC
This sequence comes from Alterluteimonas muca, assembly GCF_021191595.1. Taxonomy (NCBI): domain Bacteria; kingdom Pseudomonadati; phylum Pseudomonadota; class Gammaproteobacteria; order Lysobacterales; family Lysobacteraceae; genus Alterluteimonas; species Alterluteimonas muca. The sequence goes on along the minus strand of NZ_JAIWPS010000012.1, from coordinate 62,630 downwards.
GCCACCGCGTCGGCGGGCGCGGCTTCCAGCTCGGCGAAGGTCGCGTAGCGCACGATCTCGGCTTCCACCGTGCCGCCGGGGCTGCCGCCCAGCGCGGTCACCACCAGTGGCTGCGCATGCGCACCCACCACTGCGGCGCGCTCGCTGCGGCGCTCCCACTTCGGGAACGTCACCGGCTCGGTCCACACCCGGTCGAACCCCAGCGACTCGAACTTCGCCACCGCCCACGCCACCGCGCGTGCATCGGCCTCGCTGCCCGGCAGGCGCGGACCGACCTCGGTGGTCAGCGATTCGATGATGCGGTAGCCGGTATCGTCGGCCAGTGCGCGCTCGCGCAGTTGCGCGGCGGTGTCGAGCGCATGCGACGGCAGCGGGTCCTGCGCCTGCGCGGTGAACGCGGATGCGAACGGCGCGGATCCAAGGGCGAACAGCAGGGCGGCAACGCGCATCGCACACTCCAATCGGCAGAACGGAAAGGTCGCGAGCTTAGCAGCCGGCGGCCGTGTCGCTCGAACGCAGGTTGCCTTCGCACGTGTCGCCACGGCCAGCGTGGGTCGCGTGTGTCAGCGGCCGGTCATGCGCCGGAACGCTGCACTCGTGGGTCCGGACCCGGTTCGCTTCAGCCGACGCTGCCCGGCGGCTGCTTCAGCGCATCGCGGATCTCGCGCAGCAGCAGCACGTCCTCGGCCGGTGGCGGCGCCTCCGCCGGCGCCTCGGCCTGTTTGCGCTTGAGGCGGTTGATGGCCTTGACCAGCAGGAAGATCGCGAAGGCGACGATGACGAACTGCACCATCGTGTTGAGGAAGATGCCGATCCCGATCGTCACCGCCGGCACGGTCTCGCCTGCGGCATCCACCGTCTCGCGACGCAACATGATTTCCCAGTCGGCGAAATCGACACCGCCGATCAGCAGCCCCAGCGGCGGCATGATCACGTTGTCGACCAGGGCGGTGACGATCTTGCCGAACGATGCACCGATGACCACGCCCACGGCCAGGTCGATGACGTTGCCCCGTACGGCGAATTCCTTGAACTCGGCGAGTACGCCCATCGCACACCTCTTCGTGAAAAGACGGCGCGACTATACTTGCGCAGGCGTGATCCGGCACTCCATGCCCGCGACATCGCCGAGCGTGGCCACGCAGTGGTCGCCTGGCGACAGCGCGGCCACCCCGGCCGGCGTGCCCATGAACACCAGGTCGCCGGCGCGCAGGCGATACAGCTGCGAAAGTTCGTGGAGGATCTCGTCGACGCTCCAGATGAGCTGCGACAGCGGCGCGCGCTGGCGCACCTCGCCATTGACCGTGAGCGACAGTTCGAGCGCCGCCAGTGCCTCGCCACCGACTGCAGCCACTGGCACCAGTTCGCCGATCGGCGCCGAATGATCGAAGCCCTTGGCAATATCCCACGGCAGGCCTTTCGACTTCGCCTCTGCCTGCAGGTCACGGCGCGTCAGGTCGAGACCGACGCCATAGCCGAACACCAGTCCCGGGGCGTCTTCGAGGGCGAGAACGCCGTGCGGGGCATCGCGGCCGATGGCCACCACCAGCTCGACCTCGTGGTGCAGGTCCGAGGTCGCGCACGGGTAGGGCACTTCGGTGCCGGTCACCACCGCATCGGCCGGCTTCATGAAGAACACCGGGCGGCCACGTGCTTCGCGTGATGCCGGCACCGCGGCGCCCATCTCGCGCGCATGGTCGGCGAAGTTACGACCGACGCAGTAGATGCGGCGCACCGGGAAACGCCCACCGCCACGCACGTTGACGCGCGGCGCCGCCGGCGCCTGGATCACGTCGTCCATGTGAAGTCCCTCAGCGCAGCAGCGGCTTGTCGACGATGCGGAACTCGGCATCGAGCACGTCGGCCGGCGCCACCGGGCGGGCGCGCTGGCGCAATGCGCGCGACACCAGGCCCACAGCCAGCATGCCGGCGCCGATCACCACGCCGAACACCAGCAGTACCGCCAACAGGGCAAGGCCCACGAGGCCGATGCCGATGCGCAGCAACGGGTGCCGCGGTTTGCGGGGCGCGAACAGCGCGTCGAACATCGACGAATGCATGCGCAGGCGGAGGGTATGCAGGGTGCTGGAGAACATCGGTCGTGTGACAATGTGAAGACTGTGTGTTGGACAGTATCCGACGCCACAGGTTCCTGGAAGTAAGCAGTTCGTTAAAACGGAGTTCGCACATGTCGTTGATCGCCCTGTCCGCCATCCCCGATGCGGGCTTCGCCGATGTCGAGGCAGTCGTCGACGGCGTGGCGGAATCGCTGATCGTGCATCGCGATGGCGACGACGTGCGCGCCTGGCTCAACATCTGCCCGCATGCAGGGCGGCGGCTGGACTGGGCGCCCGGCCAGTTCCTGAAGTCGAAGGATGGCCTGCTGATCTGCGCGGCCCACGGCGCGAGCTTCGAAACGGCTGCCGGCATGTGCGTGGCCGGACCGTGCCGTGGCCAGAGCCTGCGGGCGGTGCCGGTGGAGGTGCGCGACGGCGAGGTCGTCCTGGCCTGAGCCGTCGGGCGGCGGTCAGAAGAACAGGTTGACCATCAGCACGATGACCATCGAATAGGCCATCGACAGCGGCAGGCCCGCGCGCCACAGGTCGCCGGCGGTGTAGCCCGCCGGGCCGGTCATCATCGAGATGACCGGGTTGGACTGGGTCATGAAGTTGTTGGAGGCCGACAGCGCCACGATCAGCGCGAACGCAGTCGGGTCGGCGCCCGCCGCGAGCGCCAGGTTGATCGCCAGCGGCACCACGACAATCGTCGCGCCGACATGGCTGATCACCAGCGAGAACGCGGTGGTCAGCAGCGCGACCGCGATCTCCAGCACCCAAACCGGCAGCCCGGTCGGCAACTGGTCGATGGTGTTTCCGGCCACCCAGGCCGCGGCGCCGCTGGAGTCCATCGCCCAGCCCAGCGGGATCAGGCAGGCCATCAGGAACACGGTCTTCCAGTTGATCGCGCTGTAAGCCTCGTCCATCTTCAGCACGCCGCAGACCAGCATGCCGGCCACGCCGGTCATCAGCGCGATCGAGGTGGGGATGCGCGACGACAGCGCGATCAGCATCGTCACCGCGAAGATCGCCATCGCGATCTTGAACTTGTGCGGGCGCTGCTCCCCCTTGGGGTAGTCGGTGACGACCACGAAGTCGCGGCCCTTGGCGTTGTCGGCCAGTGCATGCCAGAAGCTGTGCAGCACCAGCATGTCGCCGGCGCGCAGGGTCAGGTTGCGCACGTCGTCGGTGATGACCTCCTTGTCGCGGTTGACCGCCAGCAGGCGCAGGCCGAGCTGGCGGCGCAGCTGCAGTTCGTTGGCGGTCTTGCCGATGTAGCTCGACGTGGGCGGCACCACCGCTTCGGAGATGCCGGCGCGCGCCGGGTTGAACAGGTCACCGAAGTTGCGCAGCCGGGCGCTCATGCGCAGGAACTGGTTCTGGGCGAAATCGGCCACGTGCTGGCGCGGGCCCATCACCCCGATCACGCTGCCCACCCAGATGCGGCTGTCGGCGGCGGGGGCGAGCCTGGCTTCGCCATCGGCCTTGAGGGCCAGCATCACCGGCGCGTTGTGCAGTGCCTCGGCCTCGCCGAAGGTCATGCCCACCAGCGGGCTGTCGGCGGTGACGGTCAGTTCGAACACGTCGCCTTCGATGCCGTAGGTCCGGGCGAAGTAGCTCTGCGTGCGGCCCGGCGTCACGCTGGTGTCGGGCCCTTCGCGCAGCAGCTTCTCGCCGAAGAAGTGGAAGTAGCCCAGCCCCAGCGCAAGCAGTGCCAGGCCGATCGGCAGCGGCGCGAACATGTTCAGCGGCACCAGCGTCGCCACGCCCGACGGCAGGTTGGCATTGGCGGCCACCAGCAGGTCGTTGAGCAGGATCAGCGGCGAGTTGCCGACCATCGTCAGCGAGCCGCCCATCACGATCGCCGCGCCCACCGGCATCAGCATCCGCGACAGCGGCAGGCCGGTGCGCGACGACAGCCGCGACAGCACCGGCAGGTACAGCGCCATCACCGACGGGTTCTGCATGAACGACGAATTGACGCCGGCAACCGCCGAGGTCAGCAGCAGCAGCCGGCGCTCGACGCCATGCGCACGCCGCAGCAGCCACCCGGCGAGGCGGTTGAGCGCACCGGTGCGCTCCAGCCCCATGCCCAGGATCATCGTGGCGATGATGCTGATCACCGCGTTCGACGAGAAGCCGTTGAACACGTCCTCCGGCGCGACCTGCCCGGTCAGCCCGAGCAGCACCAGGATCACCAGCGCGACGAGGTCGGCACGTACCCGCTGGAACACGAACAGGACCATCGTCAGGCTCACCAGGCCGAGGACGATCTTCATGTCGGTGGTGAGCGAGAGTGCGGTGTCCATGCCCGGGTGGAGTCAGAACCTCAGCAACGGTCGTAGAGCAGGTCCCAGACCCCGTGCCCGAGTCGTTGGCCACGGGTCTCGAAATGCGTCTGCGGGCGCCAGTCGGGACGCGGTACGTGCCCGCGCGTGCCGGCGCGGTTGCGCAGTCCGGCGGTGGCATCGAGCACGTCCCACATCTGCTCGGCATAGTCCTGCCAATCGGTCGCAAGGTGCAAGCGACCATCCGGCGCAAGCTTGCGCACCAGCAGCGCGGCGAATTGCGGCTGCACCAGGCGGCGCTTGTTGTGGCGCTTCTTGTGCCAGGGATCGGGGAAGTAGATGCGGACTTCGTCGAGCGATGCGTCGGCGATCTCGTGCTCCAGCACTTCCACCGCGTCGTGGTGGTAGAGGCGCACGTGGTCGCTGCCGTCGTCACCGAGTGCGTTGAGCAGCCGGCCGACGCCGGGGGCATGCACTTCGATGCCGATGTAGTCGCGGGTCGGGTCCTGGCGTGCCGCGAAGCGCAATGCCTCGCCGTTGCCGAAGCCGATCTCCAGCACGCGACGCGCACTGCGGCCAAACACCGCGTCGAAGTCCCGCGGCTGGCCGCCACGGTCGGCAGGTGCGTAGTCGAGGCCGAAGCGCGGCCACAATGCATCGAACGCACGCTGCTGTGCCTCGGTGAAGCGGCCCTGGCGCAGCACGAAGCTGCGTACCGCGCGGTGGCCCGGCGTCAGCGTGAAGGGCTTTTTCGCCAGCCGCTCGTTGCCGGCGTCACCGGCACCGTTGCCGTCCTGCTGGTCCATCAACCGATCAGTCCATCGACCGGCGACGAGGCACTGGCATAACGCTTGCGCGGGATGCGCCCGGCGAGGAACGCGTCGCGGCCCGCCTGCACGGCAAGCCTCATCGCCCGCGCCATGCGTACCGGATCCTTTGCGCCGGCAATCGCGGTGTTCATCAGCACGCCGTCACAGCCGAGCTCCATCGCAATCGCCGCGTCCGAGGCGGTACCGACGCCGGCGTCGACGATGATCGGCACCTTCGCGTTCTCGACGATCTCGAGCAGGTTGTAGCGGTTCTGGATGCCGAGCCCGGAGCCGATCGGTGCGGCGAGTGGCATTACCGCCACGCAGCCGATCTCCTCGAGGCGCTTGGCGAGGATCGGGTCGTCACTGGTGTAGACCATGACCTCGAAGCCGTCGGCGACCAGCTGTTCGGCGGCCCTGAGCGTCTGCACCACGTCGGGAAACAGGGTCCTGCGGTCGCCCAGCACCTCGAGCTTGGTGAGGTTGTGGCCGTCGAGCAGCTCGCGCGCCAGCCTGCAGGTGCGCACGGCTTCCTCGGCGCTGTAGCAGCCGGCGGTGTTGGGCAGCAGGGTGTAGCGGTCCGGCGGCAGCACGTCGAGCAGGTTCGGCTCGTCCGGGTTCTGCCCGATATTCGTGCGGCGGATCGCCACGGTCACGATCTCGGCCCCGGCGGCCTCGGTGGCGGCGCGGGTCTGGTCGAGGTCGGCGAACTTGCCGGTGCCGGTGAGCAGGCGCGAGCGGTAGGCCTTGCCGGCGATGACAAGCCTGTCTTCGGAGGGGAGGAGTGAGGTCATCGCGGGATTATCGCGCAGATGGATGTGATCGGCCTGAAGCCTTTCCATCCCGCGTCAGCAGTGCCGACATGTCGGCCGCGCCGGGAACTCAGCCTCCGCCCAGCGCGTGCACGATCTCGACGCGGTCGCCATCTGCAAGCGTGTGTCCGTTGTGGCGCCCGCGCGGCACGATCTCGCCGTTCACCTCCACGGCGACCCGACGCCCGGCAAGGCCGCGCGCCACCAGCAGCTCGGCAATGCTCTGCGCCGCGTCGAGGTCCAGGCGCTCACCATTGAGGATGATATGCATGCCGGCATTGTCGCCCTTTCGCCGCGGCCCTGCATCCGCATGACGCAGTGCGGCTTGTGTCGTGCCGGGCCCGCATGGAACATGCGCCACCGTCCGCCGGCGTACGCTGCCGGCGACCCCACCTGTTCCGGAGGATGCATGCGTCCGCTTGCCCGTACCGTTCTTGCCGCCGCGCTGGCCGCGGCCGCCCTGCCTGCCGTGGCCCAGCAGGGCCAGTTCTCGCGCACCGTGTTCTTCGGCGACAGCCTCAGCGATGCCGGTTATTACCGGCCGGTACTGATCCAGTCGATCGGCCCCTCCGGCGGCCTGGTCGGGCAGTCGACCACCAACCCGGGCTTCGTCTGGGCGCAGCACCTGGCCGAGCATTACGGCACCAATGGCGCGGCCAACGGCAATGGCCAGACCGGTGACAACTACGCGGTGAGCGGTGCGCGCGTGGCGGTGGATACGGTCGGCGCTCTGGGCCCGACGCCGTCCACGGCCACCCAGGTGCAGCGCCACCTCGCCGGTGGGCGTGCCGATCCCGATGCGCTCTACACCCTGTGGACCGGCGCCAACGATGTGTTCGCGATTGCCGCAGGTGCTCCCGCGGAAGCCACACTGGGCGGCGCGGTCACCGCGCAGGTCGGCCTGGTCGGCACGCTGCAGGCCGCCGGGGCGCGCTACATCATGGTGCCGACGCTGCCCGACATGGGGCAGACCCCGGCCGCGCGGGCGCAGGGCGCGGTGGCACAGGGCCAGCTGACCGCGCTCGCCACCGCCTACAACGGCGCGCTCTACAGCGGCATCAACAGTGCCGGCCTGCGGGTGATCCCGCTCAACACCTTCGGCTTCCTGCAGGAAGTGATCGCGAACCCCGGTGAATTCGGCTTCCGCAACGTGACCGCGCCGGCCTGTACGGTCGCGCAGTCGATCACCTGCAACCCGGGCACGCTGGTGGCCGCGGACGCGGCCAGTGCCTATCTGTTCGCCGATGGCGTCCACCCGACCACCGGTGGGCACCGCGCGCTGGCGGACTTCGCCATCTCGGTGCTGGAAGCGCCGGCGCAGATCGCGGTGCTGCCGCAGTCGGCCGCGGTGGTCGGGCGTGCGCGCGCCGAGCGCGTGGCCTGGCACGTCGACGGCACGCCGGGCGCCGAGGGCAGCGGGGTGTGGTTCGACCTGCGCGGCGACTACCAGCGCTATGGCGACGGCGACCACTACGACGGCTTCGCACCGGCGCTCACGGTCGGCTTCGACTGGACCCGCGGCAACACCGTGTTCGGCGTGTTCGGCGGCTACGGCGTGACGAAGCAGGACTGGGGCCTGCGCCGCGGCGACTTCCGCCACCGCGACGCCACCATCGGCGGCTTCGCCGGCTGGTACGGCGACAACGGCGCCTGGGTCAACGGCCAGCTGAGCTGGTCGAGCATCGACATCGATACCCATCGTCGCGTGCAGCTGGGCCAGGCCGTGCGCTGGCACGAAGGCTCCGCCGACGGCGAGAACCTCACCGCCGCCGTGCATGCGGGCTGGAACTTCGCCGCCGGCAACCTGCGCCATGGCCCGGTGGTCGGACTGGTGTCGCAGCGGATCGATGTGGACGGCTTCGACGAAAGTGACCCCTCGCGTTCCACCGCGCTGGGCTATCCCGACCAGAGCTTCGACTCGATGGTCGGCAGCGTCGGCTGGCAGGTCGCCTTCACCGAAGGCATGTTGCGTCCGTACGCCCGCGCCACCTGGGACCGCGAGTTTGAGGACGCGCCGGAAGAGGCGTTCGCGCGCGTGCTGTCGCTGCCGGCCACCAGCGAATTCGCGGTGCCGGGCCTGCGCTACGACGACAGCTATGCCACCGTCACCCTGGGCGCGCGCGCCGGCCTGTACGGCATGGAGGCGAACTTCGGCCTCAGCACCACGCTGTCGCACGCCGACAGCGGCAACTCGACGGTGTTCGTGAGCCTCAACCGCGCGTTCTGACCTGGAGTCGCGTTGCCCTCACCCCAACCCCTCTCCCGCACGCGGGAGAGGGGCTCGAGAAGTGCACAGCCGTCGCTCCTCTGGCGCGCGCAGGAGAGAGTCTCCAGAGGTGCACAGCCGTCGTTCCTCTTCGCGCACGTGAGAGGGTTCCCGCAGTGCACCGCCGTCGCTGTCCCTCTCCCGTGTGCGGGAGAGGGTGCCCCGGAGGGGCGGGTGAGGGCGGAAGGCGGAGAAGATCTCGACGCCGGGGAAAGTGGAGCGGGTGATGGGAATCGAACCCACGCTATCAGCTTGGGAAGCTGAAGTTCTACCATTGAACTACACCCGCGTGCGCTGAAGTCTAGGCGCGGGCGCCGCCGCTGGCAATCCGTTCGCGCGCGGTCCACAGGCTTCCGCGGAGACCGATCCGCACGGCCTGCCGCCCCGCACCCGGGCAGTGATTGCCCTCCCGGGCGCCAGCGCCGATCATTCCGCCGACGTTTTCCCTGCGCAGCCGGCGATGCCTCGTTCCGTTCCGACATCGCGTTCCGCGCGTTTCCGCAATGCCCTGGCCGCCTCCCCGGCGCTGTGGTGGGCGTTGCTCTACTTCTTCTGCCTGCTGTGCGGCTATTACGTGCTGCGCCCGGTGCGTGATGCGATGGGCGCATCGGCCGACGCGTCCGCGGTGTTTCCGCAATGGCTGCTGGCGGCCGGCGAGCGTGCCGGCTTCGCGCTGGGCGACTACACCCTGCAACTGCTGTTCACCGGCACCTTCGTGGCGATGCTGCTGCTGCAGCCCGTGTACGGCGCGTTGGTGGCACGGTTTCCGCGCCGCGTGTTCCTGCCGGTGGTCTATCTTGGTTTTATCGCCTGCCTGGGCGGGTTCTGGTGGGCGTTCCATGCCGGCATTCCGGGGCGCGGCGCGGTGTTCTTCGTCTTCATCGCGGTGTTCAACCTGTTCGCGGTGACGGTGTTCTGGAGTTTCATGGCCGACGTGTTCGACAACGAACACGCCAAGCAGGTGTACGGCTACATCGGCGCCGGCGGCACCATCGGCGCGCTGTCCGGCCCCGCGATCACCCGGCTGCTGGTGGAGCAGGTGGGCGTGGCCAACCTGCTGCTGGTGTCGATGGCGCTGCTGTCGGTCTGCCTGCTGTGCATCGTGCAGCTGCGGCCGTGGGCGGTCGCCCGCGAGCGCGCGCACCGCGAGGCCAGCGGCGAACGCGCGATCGGCGGCTCGATCTGGGCCGGCCTGCGGCTGGTGGCGCAGGATCCGCTGCTGCGCGCCCTGGCGCTGCTGATGTTCTTCGGCGTCGGCGTCGGCACGCTGCTCTACAACGAGCAGGCGGCGATCGTGCGCGAGTTCTATCCCAGCGCCGAAGCCGCCACCCGTTATTACTCGACGCTGGACTGGGCTGTGAACGGGTTGACCATCGTGATCCAGCTGCTGCTGACGCGCTGGCTGCTGCGCCGCTACGGCGTGGCGCCGCTGCTGTTGCTGCCGGCACTGGCGATCCTGGCCGGTTTCGCCCTGCTGTCGGCCTCGCCGCTGCCGCTGCTGGTCGCGGTGGTGCAGGTGACCACGCGCGCCAGCGAGTTCTCGCTGGCCAAGCCGGCGCGCGAGACGCTGTACACCCGCATGGACCGCGAGGCCCGCTACAAGGCCAAATCGGTGATCGACACGGCGGTCTATCGCACCGGTGATTTCAGCTTCGTGTGGCTGCACAAGTTCCTTGCCGGCTTCGGTTCCAGCGTGGTGTTCGCAACCGGCGTGGTGGTCGCCGCCGGCATGGCGTTCGGCGCGTGGCGGGTGGTGCGCGAGCAACGTGGCCTGCCGGAGAACTCGCCGGGCGATGCCGCCATCGCGCAGCCGGCGCGGCCCTGATCGACGTCGGCTCAGGCCGCCGGCGTCACCAGCCACAGCGGCAGCGCGAACAGCACCGCACCGAGCACGAACACCGCCGTCAGCACGTGCACGGCCGGGTGTCGCAGGCCGCGCAGGAACACGAACTGCTCGATCGTGCGGCCGACCCAGAACAGCACCATCACCACCAGCAACGCGCGGCCCAGCGGGGTGGTGGCCAGCGCCTCCGGGTAGAGCAGGCACAGGGCGGCGACCGCGAAGAACACGAACGTCAGTCGCAGGTTGAGGATCTGCACGATCGCGCGGTTGGGGCGGTCCAGCGTCGCCAGCGCACGTTTCCAGTCGAACAGCCGCCAGAAGCACAGATGGAATACGCCGAGGGCCGCGCTGTGCAGCGCGCAGAGAAACAGCAGGAAGTGTGTGCTCACGTCATCGGCATCACAGGAGTCCGCATGCGATCGCGTCACGCACTGGATCGGCCATCGGACCCTGAAAAGACAACGCCCGGCATGGAGCCGGACGTTGTGCGGTCAAGACGCAGGTCAGCCCTCAGGCCACCGCGCGGGCAGGCTGCGAGCCCGGCTCGTCGCGATCGTAGTGGGTGGCCGCGCGCAATTCGTGTACGTCGAAGTCGTCCACGGTGATCGCATCGAGCGTGATCGCGCGCAGTTCCGCCAGCAGGTTGCGCTCGTCGGCGGTCAGCACGCCTTCGCGCAACGCCTCGTCGAGTTGCGCATCGTAGTCCAGCGCCTGGATGCCCTTGCCCTTTAGCGCCTTGAGGAACTTGCGCTCCACCGGCTCGGCCGCCACGGCCTTGGCCAGGTAGCTGGCGATGCGGCCACCGGGGTTGTTCTCGCACGGGGTCAGGAACACGCCCTGGGCAAGACGCTCGCGGGCTTCGTTGACATTCATCAGCAGCGAGGCCACGCGATGGCCCAGGCGATCGCCAGGCGCTTCCGCACGACGGCCGAGCGGGAAGATCAGCGCCCACATCAGCCAGCCGATCGGCCGGATCGGGAAGTTGCGCAGCGCCGCCGACAGTGCGGTTTCGATCTGATGCACGCTGTCATGGAACGCCCACGCCAGCAGCGGCTTGTCGCCTTCCGGCGCGCCGTCGTCGTGGTAGCGCTTGAGGATGGCGCTGGTCATGTAGATGTGGCTGAGCACATCGCCCAGGCGACCCGACAGCGATTCCTTGAACTTCAGCTTGCCGCCCAGCGTGAGCATCGACACGTCCGCCATCAGTGCCAGGTTGGCCGAATAGCGGTCGAGCTTGCGGAAGTAGCGGCGGGTGTAGTCGTCACCCGGGACCGCGCCGAACTTCGCCCCGGTGATGCCGAACCACAGCGAGCGCACCGCGTTGGAGATGCCGTAGCGGATATGCCCGAACAGGTTGCGGTCGAAATCCTCGAGCCCCTGGCGGTGGTCGGGGTTCTGCGCCGCCTGCATTTCCTTCATCACCCACGGATGGCAGAGGATCGCACCCTGGCCGAAGATCAGCAGGCTGCGGGTCATGATGTTGGCGCCTTCCACGGTCACCCCGATCGGCGCGGCCTGCCAGGAACGGCCGGCGAAGTTGCGCGGACCGAGGATGATGCCCTTGCCGCCCAGCACGTCCATGACGTCGCTGATGACCTCGCGGCCCATCGAGGTGCAGTGGTACTTGGCGATCGCCGACGGCACCGAAGGCACGTCGCCACGGTCGACCGCCGCGGCGGTCGCCTGCGACAGCGCGCTGATCGCGTAGGCCTTGCCGCCGATGCGTGCCAGCGCTTCCTCCACGCCCTCGAAGCGGCCGATCGACAGGCCGAACTGCTTGCGGATGCGCGCATAGGCGCCGGTCACCACCGCACCGGCCTTGGCACCGCCGCTGGCGGTGGAGGGCAGGGTGATCGAGCGGCCGATCGCCAGACACTCGTTGAGCATGTTCCAGCCCTTGCCGGCCATGTCGGCGCCGCCGACCAGCTGGCTGAGCGGGATGAAGACGTCGGTTCCGCGGATCGGCCCGTTCTGGAACGGCGAGTTCAACGGGAAGTGTCGGCGGCCGATCTCGACGCCGGGCGTCTCGCGCGGCAGCAGCGCCAAGGTGATGCCGATGTCCTCGACGTCGCCCAGCAGCGCGTCGGGGTCGTACATGCGAAACGCCAGACCGATCAGCGTCGCCACCGGCGCCAGCGTGATGTAGCGCTTGTCGAAGGTCAGGCGCACGCCCAGCACCTGCGCACCATTCCACTCGCCCTTGCAGACGATGCCGTAGTCGGGGATCGAGGTCGCATCCGAGCCCGCGAACGGGCCGGTCAATCCGAAGCAGGGCACTTCGCGGCCATCGGCCAGGCGCGGCAGGTACTGTTCCTTCTGCTCCGGGGTGCCGTAATGCACCAGCAGCTCACCCGGACCCAGCGAGTTCGGCACGCCGACGGTGGAGCTCACCACGCTGGAGATCGACGACAGCTTCTGGATCACCTTGTGGTGCGCCAGTGCGCTGAAGCCGAGACCGCCGTATTCCTTCGGAATGATCATGCCGAAGAAGCGGTTCTTCTTGATGTAGTCCCACAACTCCGGCTGCAGGTCGGCGTGGATGTGGGTGATCTCCCAGTCGTTCACCATCCGGCACAGTTCCTCGACCGGGCCATCCAGGAATGCCTGCTCTTCCGCGGTGAGCTGCGGCTTCGGGTAATCCAGCAGCATCTGCCAGTCGGGATCACCGGTGAACAGCTCACCCTCGAAGCCGACCGAGCCGGTTTCCAGCGCGATGCGCTCGGTCTGCGACAGTGGCGGCAGCACCTTGCGGAAGAACGACAGCAGCGGCGTGGTGACCAGCGCCTTGCGCAGCGGCGCGATCAGCAGCGGAATGGCGATCAGGCCGAGCAGCACGAACGCGACGATGGTGGCGGTCGCACTGGCGCCCAGCAGCCAGCAGGCGATCAGCGCGGTGGCGGCCATCGCCACCCACACCGGCAGGCGCATGCGGTGGTAGGCCGCGAACATGCCCGTCAGCAGCAGGGCGAGAAACGGAACGACGACGCTCATGGAAGGCTCCGGGGCAGGCTTGAAGGAAGGGGGTCGGAAGTCCCGACATCACCATACGCTTTAGTATGGTGCTGCGGCGTGCGAAGTCAATCCCGCCCCGCATCGCCCGCAACGATACGCATGCGGCTGCATCCGTACGGTAAACTCCCCGCCCATGAAAACTCCGAACGCGGCGAAGTCCGCCGATACGCCGCGCACCGCGGAGCGCCCCGGACGCCTGAGCGCCGATGACTGGGCACAGGCCGCCCTCGACCTGATCGCCGAGCAGGGCGTGGCCGCGGTGGCGGTCGAATCGCTTGCGCGGCGCCTGGGCGTCACCAAGGGCAGCTTCTACTGGCATTTCCCGTCGCGCGATGCGCTGCTGCAGGCCGCGCTCGAGCGCTGGGAAAGCGTCGAGCAGGAAGCGGTGTTCGGCGAGCTGGAAAAGATCTCCGACCCGCGCGACCGCCTGCGCGCGCTGATCGAGATGGTCGCCCACGAGATCAAGCTGCACGTCGTCTACAGCGCGTTGCTGCAGGCGCTCGACCATCCGATCGTGAAGCCGGTGATCGGCCGCGTGTCGGAGCGCCGGCTCGAGCACCTAGCACGTTCCTATCGCGAGGTCGGCTTCGGAGTCGACGATGCGCGTCATCGCGCACGCCTCGCCTACACGGCATATGTCGGGTTCCTGCAGCTGTCGATCCAGCTGCCGCAGTCTCGGCTCGACCACGAGCAGTTCGATGCCTACATCGCACACGTGATGGCGACGCTGATTCCGCCACGCTGAAAACCGCGGGAAAACCCGCCTGTTTCGGCGGGTTTCCGTTTCATGACGCAGGTGCAGCAGATCCACCGCGCCATGTCCCCTAAAATGTCCTGCTGGACTGACATGGCGCGTGGCGCCAGGAGCACGCATTTTGAACGCCGCCCGACCCCTTCCCCCTTCCAACACCGAATCCGGGACGTCGCTTGCGGCGCTGCGGGCCTGGGTCGACGATGTCGCCCGCCTGACCCGGCCGGACCGCATCCACTGGTGTGACGGCAGCGATGCGGAGAACCGTGCCCTGCTCGCGTCCATGGAAGCCGATGGCACGCTGATCGCGCTGAACCCGGACACGCATCCCAACTGCTGGCTGCACCGCTCCGATCCTGACGACGTCGCCCGCGTCGAGCACCTGACCTTCGTGTGCACGCGCGAGCGCGACGATGCCGGTCCGAACAACCACTGGATGGACCCGGCCGAAGCGAACACGAAGATCGACGCGCTGTTCGATGGCTGCATGCAGGGGCGCACGATGTACGTGATCCCGTACTGCATGGGCCCGATCGACTCGCCGCTGGCGCGTTGCGGCGTGGAGATCACCGACTCGCCGTACGTGGTGGCCAACATGCGCATCATGACCCGCATGGGCGCGGACGCGCTGCGCCGCATCGAGCGTGAAGGCAGCGGCGCCGGCGAGGGCGCGAATACCTTCGTGCGCGGCCTGCACTCGCTGGGCGAGCTTGACCCGAACCGCCGTTTCATCATGCATTTCCCCGAGGAGCTGGTGATCAAGTCGTACGGCTCCGGCTACGGCGGCAACGCGCTGCTGGGCAAGAAGTGCCATGCGCTGCGGCTGGCCTCGTGGCAGGCGCGCCAGGAAGGCTGGCTGGCCGAGCACATGTTGATCGTCGGCATCGAGAACCCGCAGGGCGAGACGCACTACGTCGCGGCCGCGTTCCCGAGTGCCTGCGGCAAGACCAACCTGGCCATGCTGATCCCGCCGGAGTCCTACCGCGAGCAGGGCTGGAAGGTGTGGACGGTCGGCGACGACATCTGCTGGATGCACCCCGGCGAGGACGGCCGGCTGTGGGCGATCAACCCGGAGGCCGGGTTCTTCGGCGTCGCTCCGGGCACCTCCGAAAAGTCCAACCCCAACGCGCTGCACACCATCGGGCGCGACACCATCTTCACCAACGTCGCCACCACCGACGACGGCCAGCCCTGGTGGGAAGGCCTGGACAAGCGCGTGCCGGCGAAGGACTGGCAGGGGCGCGACTTCGATCCCGCCCGCGGCCCCGCCGCCCACCCGAACTCGCGCTTCACCGTGAGCGCCAAGCAGTGCCCGACCTTCTCGGCGCATGCCGAGGATCCGCAGGGCGTGCCGATCAGCGCGATCGTGTTCGGAGGCCGCCGCTCGAACCTGGTGCCGCTGGTGTTCGAGGCGCGCGACTGGGCGCACGGCGTGCTCGTCGGCGCGGCGATGGGGTCGGAAACCACCGCGGCCGCCACCGGCGCCGTGGGCGTGATGCGCCGCGATCCGATGGCGATGAAGCCCTTCTGCGGCTACGGCTTCGCCGACTATTTCGCGCACTGGCTGTCCTTCGACCGTCCCGGGGCGAAGCTGCCGAAGGTCTTCCACGTCAACTGGTTCCGCAAGGATGCCGATGGCCGCTTCATGTGGCCCGGCTTCGGCGACAACCTGCGCGTGCTGGAGTGGATCATCGGGCGCGTCAGCGGGGAGGCCGCGGCAACGGAGTCGCGCATCGGCCACCTGCCGACGTTCGAGGCGATCCGCCGCGATGGCCTCGACATCGAGGACGGCACCATGCGCGAACTGCTGCGCGTGGACGAGCCTGGCTGGCAGGCGGAGGCCGTCGAAGTGGCCGCCTACCTCGACGAGCTCGGCGTTCCCGCGGAGTCGCCGCTGCGCGCCAGCCTCGGCGCCATGGCCTGAGGCACCGGCTCCCGGCGACCGCGAGGGCCGCCGGGAGCCTCCATCAGTCGCAGTCGATGCCGGCCTCTTCGAGCATCGACCTGAGCGGGGCGAGCTGCGCCTCGTAGCGCTTCCAGCGCGCCAGTGCGCTGGTGTACATGCCGGACCTGACCTGCACCGCGCTGGCCGTGGTGACCGGCGCGGCATTCTTCTCGAACGCCAGGCAGGCGTCGTCCCATTCCAGCCCGCAGTGCGCGATGAGCGCGCGGCTGCTGGCTTCCTGCGCCGTCACCAGGGTCTCGTAGCGCACTTCGTGGATACGGCCGGGGAACACGGCCTTCCAGTGCGCCATCAGCCGGTCGAACAGGATGTAGTAGTGGCCGATGTCGAGCAGGTCGTACGAATAGTCGAAGTAGGGCGATTCCGGTGCGAACAGCTGGCGGAAGTTGCTCAGGCAGGTGTCCAGCGGATGCCTGCGCACGCACACCAGCGGCGCCTGCGGCAGCGCGCAGGCGATGTAGCCGAGGTAGAGGAAGTTGTGCGGCAGCTTGTCGGTGAAGTACGGCCGTGAGCCAGTGAACGCGCGGGTGCTGGCGACGTAGTCGTCGCCAAGGCGTCTCCAATCGACCCCCGTCACGCTGGCGCGGCGGATGTGCCCCGGATTGAACATCTCGAAGCCGGGGCCGCCCATCGCACGCTTCCACGCGGACGGGAAGTTGTGGAGTTCCCCGGCCGATTGCACCAGGGGGTGGCTGGAGACGATCCGGTCGACCAGCGTCGTGCCCGTGCGTGGCATGCCGACGATGAACACCGGGTCGGTGGCTTCGCTGCCCTCCGTGCCGCGCTCGGGCCAGGGTGCGGGGAAGCCGGACGCCAGCGCGTTGAACAGCTCGGCCTGCCGTGCACGGGAATACCCGAGCAGCGTCCGCGGGGCGCCCTTGCCCGCGACCATGCGATCGAAGGCCGCGTCGTGCTCGCCGATGTCCTCGAGTTCCTTGGCCAGCGCCATGTTGAGGAAGGTGGTGGCGGTGACCCTGCCGGCGGCACCGTCGGCAAGCGTCACCAGACGTTCGATGTGATTGGACTCGCGGGTCTGCCGACGAAGCTGGGACAGCGAGTGATGCGCACGCCAATGGCTCGGATCGCGCGCGATGCAGGCTTCCAGTTCGCGCTCCGCGCCGTCGATGTCGCCGAGGAACGTCAGCGCGGTGCCCAGGTTGAAGCGAAGGCCCGCATCGCCGGGGGCCAGGTGGACTGCGTGGCGGAAGGCGGTGACGGCGCGTGCATAGGCATGGCACTGCACGAGGATCACGCCCAGCGTGTCAAAGCCCCGAGCGTCCCCGGCGGCCAGGAGGCGCTCGGCGGCGCTGGCGGCGTCGAGTGCTGCGTCGTAGCGCTGCGACGCGGCGAAGGCGCGCGCAAGATACAGGTGGAGATCGGGACGTGCAGGCGCGTGCGTGATCGCGCGCGCAAACGCCTCCTGCGCCTCGATGGCAAGTCCCAGTTCGAGTTGGGCGACGCCGCTGATGAAATGGACTTCGGGATCTTCCGATCCCTGCGCGACGAGGCGGGCGGCCTGCGTATGCGCCTGCTCCCATTGCTGCTGCTGGAGGGCGGCGATCGCCCCCTGCTTGAGGACGGTTGGGTCCATGGAAGAGTGGGTCCTGTGGATGTATCGGCGTGACACGCGGTGTGCGTGCCGGCGGCGGCGCGCGCGCTGGACATTATGCGGCATGCGTCCCTTAGTACCCGGCCCTCGCGTTGCCACAAAAAACTACAGCCCCTTTCGGGGCTGTAGCGTGCAACGTGTTACCGGTGAAGTCCCGTGGATCAGAACTTCTGGGTGTAGCGCATGTAGATGAAGCGACCGATGTCATGGCCACCGTAGAACGCGAAGCCCGAGCTCGGCCGGCTGTAGTAGATCGGCGGATCCTTGTCGAGCACGTTGTTCGCGCCGACAGCGATACGCGCGTTCCACGGCGCATTCCAGCTGAACTGCAGGTCGTTGAACGTGACCGAACCGACTTCCGTGTGCGGGACGACCGCGCCCAGGGTGTCCGGAGCCTGGTAGTCCGGCAGCGAGCAGCGGTCGAGGCCGTCGGCACCGAGGCCGGCGCACTCTTCCTTGCTGCCCGAGTTGTAACGCATGCCCCAGGTCACGCCGAAGTCGTTGTAGTTCCAGCTCAGGTTGAGGTTGGAACGCACGCGGAAGGTGCCGCCGAAGCCGTTCGCCTGGCTCGGGACCTCGTCCGGATCGTTCGTCGACTTGGTCTCGTACATGCTGACGTAGGTCGTGGCCCAGCGCGCGCTGAAGCGGCCGTAGTCCGTGGTCAGGGCGTAGTTGACGTCGAGGTCGTAACCTTCGGTTTCGGCATAGCCCGAGTTGCGCACGCCGTACTGCAGGTTGTCGACGATGTAGCCCAGGGCTGCGCTGCGCGAGAACAGGGCGCAACGGGCCTCGATCAGGGCGACGTAGCAGTCTTCCATGATCTCGTTCGGGGTATCCGACACGATGGTGTTGTCGATGCGGATGTTCCACCAGTCAAGACCGACCGACAGACCCTCGACGGCGCTGGGGCTGTACACGAAACCAACGGTCTTCGACTCCGAGAACTCCGGCTGCGTCAGCGGGTTGGCGCCCGAGGTGAACGGGACCGGGGTCTGCTGGCCAGCAGCGGTCGTGGGCACGAAGCCCTGCTGCAGCTGGCGGTAGCCGACCGGGACGTCCTGCAGGCAGCGCGCCGAACCGGCCACCACGCCATACACGGTGTCGCAGGGATCGCGGAAACCGGTGGTGAAGGTGTCGGAGGTGCCGCCGTACAGGTCGCCGATGGTCGGGGCGCGGAAGCCCTCGGCCCAGGTCGCGCGGACCAGCAGGTCGTCCATCGGACGCCACTTCAGGCCGAACTTGTTGTTCGTGGTGTCGCCGAAGGTGTCGAAGTCCGAATAACGGCTGGCGATGCTGAGCGACAGCTCCTTCGCGCCCGCCACGTCGGCCAGCAGCGGGATGTTGAGCTCGGCATAGACTTCGTCCAGCGAGTACGAACCATAGGTCGGACCCGAGGCGAGGTTGGTGGAGTCACCCGACTGCGCGATGGCGTCCGGGGTGAAGCCGCCCTCTTCCTTGCGGTGCTCGACACCCACCGCGAAGCCGAGGTCACCGGCCGGCAGGGTGGCGATCGAACCCGCCAGGTTGGCGAAGTAGTTGTTGGTCTCGGTGCGGCCCAGCGCGTGTTCCTGCTTGTACAGGTACGCCTGCACAGCCGGATCCTCGAGCGAGTTCGCCACCGCACCGGTACCGAAGCCCGCGAAGGGGTTCCACGGCACGCAGCCGGCGATCACGGCACCCGGGGTGCCGCAGACGATCTGGCCCTGGTCGTTCACGAACGACGGACCCACCGCGCGGCGGATGTTCGGGATGTAGAGGTTGCCGTTGTTGATGATCTGCAGGTCGTTCTCGTTGAACATGTACCCGACGTCCCAGTCGAAGTAACGCTCACCGATGTCGAACGAGCCCTGCAGGGCGGCGGTCCAGCGCCAGGTGGTCTGGGTGGTGTCGGTGGTGCGCGGGACTTCCCAGCCACGACGACGCCAGTCGACGTTGTTGGTCTGCGAGAGCGGCAGGCCCGTGTCCGGATCAAGAATGCCGGCAACCGCAGGATCGAACAGGTCGGCGTTGCCGTTGGGATTGAAATAGCTGCCATTGCTGACAAACACACGCTGGCCCGTCACGGGATCGGTGCGGTACACCGCCCCGGCCATCGGCGCGCTCACAGCGGCCGCCTGCGACTGGGTCGGGTAGCCGGCAATTTGGCGATTCGACTCGCGCTTGGTGTAGCTGAGGTCGCTGACGAAGCGCACGTTGTCGGTCACGTCGTAGTTGACGTTGGCGAACAGCGAGCGACGCTCGATCGGGGTCAGGACGTGCATCTGGTCGGATGCGCGGCTGGTGTCTTCGGGGTTCAGCTGCGGATGGAAGTCACCGGCACCGATCGCGTCGCTGCCACGGTTGGGGGCGTTCCACGCGGCCGCCGCACGGCGCGGCATGCCGCGGGCGTCGAGCAGCAGCTCGCCGGCAGCGTTACGCAGGAAGCGATTGGCATTGCGGTTGTAGTTGCCCCACTGGCCAACGACGGTCTGGCTGTACTGCGGGTAGCCGGGGTAGCTGTCGCGCGAGAACCAGCGGTCGCGCGCCCAGACGCCGTCCTCGTTGTGGTACTCGGCACCGATGGTGACCGAGCCGCGGTCGCCGGCCATGCCGACCACGAAGTCGTAGCTCTGCTTCTGGCCGTCGCCCTGGCCGTACTGGCCGAAGTAGGCGTTGACTTCCGCGCCTTCGAAGTTGGTGCGGGTGATGATGTTGATGACGCCGGCCATGGCGTCGGAACCGTAGATCGACGAGGCGCCGTCCTTCAGGACGTCGATGCGCTCGACCATCGAGGCCGGGATCGTCGACACGTCCTGGAAGCCGTCCGGGCTGATGCCCAGGCGCTTGCCGTTGACCAGGACCAGGGTGCGCTGGGCGCCCAGGTTGCGCAGGTCGATGTACTGGCCACCGGCTTCCGCGTTGGCGGTCAGCGGCGAGGTGCGGCTGAACGTCGGCGAGCCCGCGGACGGGATGTTCTGCAGGATGTCGGCAACGCTGTTGAAGCCGCCGGCCTGGATCTCGTCGCGGCTGATCATCGTGACCGGCTGGGCGGTCTCGATGTCGACCTGGCGAATGCGCGAGCCGGTGACCTCGATGCGATCGAGGGTCGTGGCCTGCTGTTCCGAGCTGTCCTGCGCGAACGCGACGCCGGTACCGGCGAGGACGGTCGCACCGGACACGAGCGCGAAGGAAATCGCGTCGCGGAGCTTGGTGGTCTTAAGGGTCATCTCTTCTCTCTCCAAGTGAGTCTTGGGTAATTCCCATGGGAACCCGCCAGTGGTGTCAACCGAGACGCCAAATCCGGCAAGGCCGGGCCCGATACTAGACCCCCTTGGAGAGAAATTAAAGTGTCGTTAACAAATGGGGTGGATTGCGTAACCTCGCCGTGATAGGCGTGTCGAGGAGGGTGCCGCGGGCAGAAACCGCCCAGGCCCGGAACCCGTCCACGGAAGAGGCAACCCGGCCGCAGCCCTTGGCTCCGATTGGACAGCAGAGCGCATCATCCGATCCCGAGCCGTCAGGTCCCCCGCACAGCGACGGCATTACGGCGTAGCCGTCAGCTCTGGACGTGCGTGGGTGCGGAACGGACGAATACGATGGCCTGCCGACGCGGCAGGTGATCATGGGTCTGCGAAAGTGGGCAAAACGACCCGCGGGACGCGATCCCGGCGAGCGTCAGAGATCCTGCTCGTAGCGGACGTAGGGCACGGTGCCCTCGTCCTCGCCGTTCTCGCCGCGCAGGGCGAACGGATTGCGGCCGCGGGTGACGATGTTGTCGGCACCGACCGTGAGCTGGCCGCTCCATGGCGTGCGCCAGGTCAGGCCGACACCGAGGCCCTCCCAGCGGGGTTGGCCGGGGCTGTCGATCACCTGGCCGATGATGCTGGCACCGAAGCGGCCGTAGCCACCGCCCACGGTCAGCGACTTGCTGTCCCAGCGGTCGGCGAGGTCAAGCGGCGCCTGCGCATAGGGAATCAGGCGCGCCTTGGCGACGGTGCCGGCGATCGACACATATCCCTGGTCGCTGATGTTCTTCTGCGCGAAGACCGTGAGGTCGTTGGAATCGAAGTCGCTGCTGCCGGCACCGGCGCGGCCGGACGTCAGCCAGGCAGGCAGGTGACCGCGGGTCTCGCCGACGCTTACACCGATCCGGCTGCCACCACGGCTGAGCGCCGCACTGGCAACGCCGCGACGGGCGTCATCGGCGTCGCCGTCGAGATCGAGCGACGCCAGCGCACAGTTGTTGGCCAGCGTGCCCAATGCATGCGTCATCGCACCGCGGTAGTCGCAGAGCAGGCCCAGCGAATCGCCGGTATCGAGACCGAAGGCGGCGTCGAGGCGATTACCGCCGAAGCGCCAGCGTGCACCGGCCTGTGCACCACCTTCTTCGGTGGGCTCGAGCACCAGCAGGGCTTCAAGGCGGCCGCTGGTGTTGTTCCAGATCGGCAGGACGGCCTGCTGTTCCGAGGCGGCCTTGCGGCTCTGCGCGTGCACATCCGCTGCCACGCCAAGGGCGAGCAGGGCGGAAAGTGCAAGCGGAGCGAGGCGCAGCAGCATGATCAGATCGACTCTGGCAAGAGCCGGTAGTTCCCGGTATCGGGATCCGACTGTATTTCGTTTATGTTTATTTAACAATCCCCGGCGCCGCAGCCGGCCGCCTATTGCAGGCGGTCGGGTGCCGCCATTGGAACCGGCGCATCGGTGAACAGCGCGTCAACCTCGGCGGGATCGAACATATAGCTCTGGCCGCAGAACTCGCAGCGCACTTCGGCGTGGCCATGTTGCGCGGTTGCGGCCATCGCCTCTTCATGGCCGAGCGACATCAGCACGCCCTCCACGCGCTCGCGCGAGCAGGAACAGCCGAATGCCAGCGCCCGGCCCCCAAGCGGCTGGGCCTCCTCTTCGGCAAACAGGCGGCGCAACAACTGCTCGCTGGTCCATGCCTGCAGTTCGTCCTCGCGCAGGGTGTCGAACAGCGCATTGGCGCGGTTCCAGCCGTCATCGTCGCCACTGTCGCCGGGCAGTTTCTGCAACATGAGTCCGGCACAGCTGTGGTCGGTCGTGGTCAGCAGCAGGCGGGTGGGCAACTGCTCGGATTGCCGGAAATAGGTCTCGAATGCTTCGGCGAGGCCCGCAGCGGCCATCCCGACCAGTCCCTGGTAACGGGTGGGGTCGCGCCCGGGACCGGGGTTCTCGATGGTGATCGCCATGACCGCATCGTCGCCGGCCAGCCGGCGCAGATCGGGGCCGGCGGCCTGTGCCGCGGCCGGGTCGAAGTGGGCAAGGCCGCGCAGGGTGCCCTGCGCCGTGCACTCGGCGAACAGCGCGCGCATCGGGCCCTCCCCACGCAGCTGGACCGACAGCCTGCCGTCCACCTTCGCATGCGCGGTGAACAGTGCGCAGGCCGCAACCGCTTCGCCCAGCGTGCCGCCCACCGCGGCGGGGTAGGCCTCGCTGGCGGCGATCCGCTGCCAGGTCTCATGGAGATGCACGCGCACGCCGCGCACACCGGCATGGGGAAGCAGGAAACGGTCGAGGCGATCGGTGTCGGCGGGCAGGGTCATGGAAGGTCCGTAGGGCGCGATGTGCCGGATAATGCCGCGGTCGACATCACGGCGGCAGCAGACCCCCGATCTGGGGGCAACGGGAGCGGCATGCAAGCACGGCGGAACAGGGTCAGCGGGACACACGATCGCCCCCGGAAGCGACGCAGCCTCTGGCGCTGGTTGTGGAAGCTGCCACTGCTGCTGCTCGTGCTGAGCGTGCTGCAGGTGCTCGTGCTGCGGGTGGTCGATCCGCCGTTCTCCGCGTACATGGCCGCGCGCCAGATTGCCGTCTGGACCGGCAACGGGCCGGAGCGCATCGCTTACGAGTGGCGCGACTGGGATGCGATCGCACCGGCGCTGCCACTGGCGGTGATCGCATCCGAAGACCAGAACTTCGCCCGCCACCGCGGCTTCGACTTCGATGCCATCGAGAAGGCGCGCGCGCACAACGCGCGCGGCGGGCGCACGCGCGGCGCCAGCACGATCAGCCAGCAGGTCGCGCGCAACCTGTTCCTGTGGAGCGGCCGCAGCTGGGTGCGCAAGGGGCTGGAAGCCTGGTACACGGTGCTGATCGAACTGCTGTGGCCCAAGCAGCGCATCCTGGAGATGTACGTCAACATCGCCGAGTTCGGTGATGGCGTCTATGGCGCCCAGGCGGCGGCGCAGCGGTTCTATCGCCGCGACGCATCGGCGCTGGACTGGTCGCAGAGTGCACGGCTGGCGGCGGTGCTGCCGAGCCCGCGCCGCTACAGCGTGACGCGTCCCGGGCCGTACGTGCAGCGGCGCACGCAGGCGATCCAGCGGCAGATGCGACAGATCGGTGGCGAGGCGCATCTGCGGCAGCTGCAGTAGTGGCGTCCGATCGCAGCGGCGTTCAGCCGCGGGCGCTGACATATATATGCGGCGGTGAACGTCGGCACGCTCCAGCGGCCGGGCGCGCAACGGCCGGTGCCAGCCGCTAGCATGCGCGGCATGAGCCATGACCGCCTGACCATCGTCGTTGCCGCCTTCAACGAAGCCGACGCGCTGCCCGTGCTGCACGGGCGGATCCTCGACGTCCTCGACGCCCTGCGCGTCGATGGGATCGATGGCAGCGTGCTGTACGTCGATGACGGCAGCCGCGACCGCACCTGGCCGGTGCTGCAGGAACTCGCCACCGCCGATGCACGCGTCGCGCTGGTGCGGCTGTCGCGCAACTTCGGCAAGGAAGCCGCGTTGACCGCCGGCCTGGACCTGGTCGAGGAGGGCGCCGCGGTGATCCTCGATGCCGATGGCCAGGATCCGCCGGAACTCATTCCCGGGTTCGTCGCGCTGTGGCGCGAGGGCTATGACGATGTCTACGGCACCCGCACCGAGCGCGAAGGCGAGACCTGGCTCAAGCGTGCATCGGCACACCTTTTCTACCGGGTGATGCTGCGGCTGTCGAAGACTCCGATCCCGGTCGATACCGGCGACTTCCGCCTGTTGTCGCCACGGGCGCTGGCGGCATTGCGGCAGCTGCGCGAGCGCCACCGTTTCATGAAGGGCCTGTTTGGCTGGGTGGGTTTCAACCGCATCGCGGTGCCGTACCAGCGCGATGCGCGGCTGGCCGGGCACAGCAAGTTCAACTTCTGGCGGCTGTGGAACTTCGCGCTGGAAGGGGTGACCAGCTTCTCCACGGCGCCGCTGCGGCTGGCCACCTATATCGGGCTGGGCACGGCGCTGCTGGCCTTCCTGTACGCGCTGTGGATCATCATCAAGGCGCTGATCTGGCGTGATCCGGTGGCCGGCTGGCCGACGATGATGGCGGTGATCCTGTTCCTCGGCGGCATGCAGCTGATCGCGCTCGGCCTGATCGGCGAATACCTTGGCCGGCTGTACGAGGAGTCCAAGCAGCGACCCCTCTATCTCGTGGACACCTGGCTTCCGGCACGCGGGGTATGCTGCCCGTCCGTGTCGACGATGGAGGTGGAACGCCATGCGTACCGTGCGGCAGGTGCTGGAATCGAAGAACCCTGAGGTGCAGGCGGTCGGTCCGGACGCACCGGTGATCGAGGCGCTGCGGCTGATGGCCGAACACGGGATCGGGTCCGTGCTGGTGCTCGATGGAGAGAATCGCCTGGTCGGGATCGTTTCCGAACGCGATTACGCCCGCAAGGTGGTGCTGACCGGTCGCACGTCGCAGCAGACACGGGTGCGCGACATCATGGTCGACACCGTGACCACCATCGGCCCCGACGACACCGTTGCGCACTGCATGCAGCTGATGACCGACGGCCGCTTCCGCCATCTGCCGGTACTGGAGGACGGGCGGATCGTCGGCATCGTATCGATCGGCGACCTGGTCAAGGCGGTCATCGAGGACCAGCAGGTGGAGCTGGACCAGTTGCAGCGCTACATCGCGTCGTAGGGCGCTATGGCGTGCGCGGCATCGCGTCGTAGGCGACATGGCGTGGGCGGCGCGACGCGCCGCGGATCCCGCCTTGGCGGGGCCAACGGATGATCCCGGTCCTGCGGATCAGCGCGCGTACTCGCCACCGCAGTCGCTGTCCTCGCCGGGGCCGAGTTCCAGCGTGGCCAGCAGCGCGGCCGGCGGCGCGATCGAGCCCAGTGCCAGGGCGATCGCGCCACGCAGGCCGAGCCGCGCGAGGTCGGGGCGGAAGCTCGGCTCGGAGAAGGTGCCGCCGATCACCAGTGGCGAGCGCAGGCTGAGCAGGCTGCGGTCCTTCGGACGCGGGCGTAGCAGCAGGTCGAGTTCCTCGCCATCGAGGTCGATGGTGCCCTCGCCGACGATCAGCGTATCGGTGGTGTCGAAGGCGAGCGCATTGGCGGACATCACGCCATCCGCCACCGCGAAATCCGCAAATGCGCAGCGGATCGGGATCTTGCGGTCGTTCGTGAAGAGAAATCCCAGTGCCTCGGCGATGTCGATGCCGGCCAGTTCCACCAGCAGGGCGCTGACCTCGCCCCTGCCCATGCCCACCGCCAGTTCGCCATCCGAACTGCCGAGCATCGCCGCGATCGAATTGCCGGTGCCGGCCAGCCTGGCATGGCCACCGATGCGGCCCACCGCATCGCCGGCGAGCGCGGAATCCGGGAACAGGCTGCCGAGGTTGAGGCCGCGCACATCGGCATCGAGCGTGGTGCGGATTGGTGCCTCGCGGGCGTCCATGCGCACGGTCGAGCGGATGTCGCCATCGGCAACGCCGAGGTTCAGCGGATCGAGCCGCAGGAGGCCGTTCTCGAGGATGAGGTGCGCGTCCATGTCGTCGAGCGGCAGGTCGGCCTGGATGCGCTGCGCGCGCAGGCGCACGTCGGCATCCATGGCGTTGAGCTTGTCGAGCTCGTAGGGCGTATCGGGAATCAGCCGCCCGTCGTCGGCGGCTTCCGCTTCCTGTTCGGGGCTCGGGGTCTCGCTGGCGCCGGACTCCGGTGCGGCACCAAGAAAGCCGGCGAGATCGTCGAGGTCGAGCAGCTTCGACACGAGGTCGGCCTTGAAGAAGTTGCGCTCGCCCCCGGTCTCCACCGTGACGGAGCCGCCCAGGTCGCTGTCGCCGACCTTGCCGCTGAAGTCGCGGTAGTGCCAGCTGGTGCCTTCGCGCCGCAACTGGCCATCGACGGAATAGGGAGGCGTCGGCGGCATCGCCAGCCCGAGCAGCGGATACAGGTGTTCGAGGTTCTGGCCCGCCAGCGCCATCTGGAAGCCGAAGTTCTCGAACTGGAATGCATCCACCAGCGAGCCGCGCGCATGGGCGCGGGTGCCCCCGGCGCGTGCATGCAGGTCGAAACGGTAGGGGTTGTCGGTGTCCTGCAGGTCCAGTGGCGACTGCGCGGTGCCCTCGAGCTCGAACTCGGCGGCACGCCAGCGTCCTTCGCCGCTGATGGCGACCGGCGGCGCGGCGTCGCCTTCGCCCGGGGCCTGGCTGGCCACGCGCACGTCGACTTCGGTTTCGCCTTCCGGATCCAGGAACAGCAGGTTGCCGTCGTCGATCCACAACCGCTGCAGCTGGATCGGATTGCCGCCATCGCCGTCGCCCGCGAACGCATTCCAGTTGCCCTCGCGGTCGGGGCCGATCTCCAGGCGCACCTGCGGACGCTGCAGGCGGATCTCGGGGATCCGCACCTGGCCACGCAGCAGTGGCAGGATCTCGATGGACAACTGCAGCCGGTCGGCAGCGGCCATGCGCGCATCTTCCGACCAGTCCGCGTTGCCGAGCTCGAGCGCGTCGGCGCGGATGGTGGTCACCCGGCCCAGGTCGACGTCGAGATCGCCGCCGATCGTGAAGCTGCGTCCGGTGCGCGCTTCGACTGCACGCTCCACCGGCCCCTCGAGCCAGTTCCAGTCCCACAGCAGCAACAGCACCAGCAACCCGAGCGCGGCGACCGCGAGCGCGCTGCGCCATGGGTGGTCGGCAATGGTGTCGAACCGGCGACGGGAGCGGGCGGAGGGCGGAACGGGCGCCTCGGACATTGGGGAATCGCCTTGCGGGTCCCCGCCACCTTCGGCGCGCCGGTATCAAACCATGGTGAATGCGTTGTTCCGCCGTTCAGCGCTCAGCCGGTGGCGCTGTCCGCGCCGACCGTATCGGAGGCGGCCTGTTCCTCGCAGCGCAACGTGCGCCCGTTGTCCTGCGACAGTTCGACGTAGTCGGCGCCGACGATGAAGCGCAGGCCGACATCCGACCAGGTGGGGGGCTGGCTCTTGTCCATCGCGCCCAGCTGCACCACGCGGCCATCGCTCATCGCGATGCGGGCGAATCGGCGGTTCTCGATCAGGTCGACGCGGTTGCCGCCATCGCAGAGATACGTCGCATCCACCGGGCCGATCGGCGGTTTCGCGCCGTCCGGCTCGAAGGCCTCGCTCACGGGCGTGGCGGGGGTCGGTGCCGGATCCTGGCCGCATGCGGCAAGCAGCAGGCAGGTGGTGAGGGTGGCAGCGGTTCGCATGGCGGGACTCCGTTGGACGATGCGGCCAGGGTACGTGCGCGCCGGTCAGCGCGGCGTCGCCACCTGCGCCATGACCGCGATGTAGTGGCACACGCTGCCGGCGATGCAGAACAGGTGCCAGATCGCGTGCGAATAGGGAATGGACTCGCGATGGTAGAAGATCGTGCCCAGGGTGTAGAACAGCCCGCCGGCGATCAGCCAGCCGAACGTCCAGCCGTCGAGCGCCGCCAGCACCGGCTTGATCGCCACGATCACCAGCCAGCCCATCGCGACGTAGATCAGCGTCGACAGGCGCTTGAAGCGCCCGGTGTAGAAGAGCTTGAACACCACACCGGCCAACGCCAGCGTCCAGATCGCGGCAAACAGGGTCCAGCCCAGCGGCCCGCGCAGGCCGATCAGGGTGAATGGCGTATACGTGCCGGCGATCAGCAGGTAGATCGCGCAGTGGTCGAACACCTTCAGCCGGCCCTTGAGCACCGGGTGGTGGAAGGCGTGGTACAGCGTGGACGCCAAGTACAGCATCAGCAGACTGACGCCGAAGACGATCGCGGCACCGAGCTGCCAGGCGTCGCCGTACAGCGCGGCCAGGGTGATCAGCACCGCGCCGGCGGCAAGTGCGGCGGCGGCGCCAAGCCCATGGGTCAGCGCGCTGGCGAGTTCCTCGCGCTTCTGTCGCAGGCTCATGGTGGTAGTGCTCACTGCGGCCCCGGGGGAAAGGTCCGGCGCATTAGACCATACGCGTGCGTGCTGTCAGTGGGCAGCGCGAACGGGTAGCAATCGCGCGAACGCGATTGCGGCGGGCCCGCTCAGGTGGTCCCGGCGGTATGCGCGTGCTCGCGGGTGGCGGCGAAGCGCACGTCCGGCCAGCGCTCCTGGGCAAGCTGCAGGTTGACCCGGGTCGGGGCGAGGTAGACGAGTTCGCCGGCGGCATCGATGCCGAGGTTGGGCGCGTTCTTCTCGCGGAATTCCTCGAACTTCTTCGGGTTGTCGCAATGCACCCAGCGCGTGGTCACCACCCCGACCGGCTCGAAGATCGCATCGACGCCGTACTCGTCCTTGAGCCGGTACGCGGCCACGTCGAACTGCAGCACGCCGACCGCGCCCAGGATCAGGTCGTTGGACATCAGCGGGCGGAAGAACTGCGTCGCGCCTTCCTCCGACAGCTGCGCCAGGCCCTTCTGCAACTGCTTGAGCTTGAGCGGATCGCGCAGCCGTGCGCGGCGGAACAGTTCCGGCGCGAAGTTGGGGATGCCGGTGAATGCCAGCGTCTCGCCCTCGGTGAACGTGTCACCGATCGAGATCGTGCCGTGGTTGTGGATGCCGATCACGTCGCCGGGATACGCCTCGGCGGCGATCTCGCGGTCGGACGCCATGAAGGTGAGTGCGTTGGCAAGCTTCACTTCCTTGCCCGTGCGCGGGTGGAAGGCCTTCATGCCCGCCTCGAAGCGCCCGGAACACACGCGCATGAACGCCACCCGGTCACGGTGCTGCGGGTCCATGTTGGCCTGGATCTTGAACACGAACCCGGTGAGCTTCGGTTCCTGCGGGGCGACGTCGCGGGTGGTGGTCGAGCGGGTCTGCGGCGACGGCGCATGCTCGACGAAGAAGTCCAGCAGCGGTTGCACGCCGAAGTTGTTGACGCCGGACCCGAAGAACACCGGGGTCTGGCGGCCGGCGAGGTATTCCGCCTTGTCGAACGGATGGCTGGCGCCCTGCACCAGTTCGAGTTCCTCGCGCAGGTCGGCGAGCATCTTCGCGCCGATCTTCTCCTCCAGGCCCGGTGCATCGAGCGACGGGAAGATGGTCGAATCCTGGCGGGTGAAATTGCGGCCGGGCTCGTACAGGTGGACCTCGCCGGTCAGCAGATGCACCACGCCCTTCAGCCGCTGGCCCATGCCGATCGGCCAGGTCACCGGCGCGCACTGGATGCCGAGCACGGTTTCCACTTCGTCCAGCAGCTCGATCGGGTCCTTGCCCTCGCGGTCGAGCTTGTTGATGAAGGTCATGATCGGGGTGTCGCGCAGGCGGCACACCTCCATCAGCTTGATGGTGCGCTCCTCCACGCCCTTGGCCACGTCGATCACCATCAGCGCCGAGTCCACCGCGGTGAGCACGCGGTAGGTGTCCTCGCCGAAGTCGGCGTGGCCAGGGGTGTCGAGCAGGTTGACGATCTTGCCTTCGTACGGGAACTGCATCACCGACGAGGTCACCGAGATGCCGCGCTCCTTCTCCAGCGCCATCCAGTCGGAGGTGGCATGGCGGGTGGTCTTGCGCGACTTGACCGAGCCGGCCATCTGGATCGCACCGCCGAACAGCAGCAGCTTCTCGGTGAGCGTGGTCTTGCCGGCGTCGGGATGCGAGATGATCGCGAACGTGCGGCGGCGGGCGGATTCTGCGGAAACGTCAGGCATGCGGGAATGCACGCGCTGCGTGCGGCAGGGTCAGGGGGCTGGCGATTATACGCGGCGCCGGGCCACCTATAATCCGGGGCCCGCGCGGCGCGCGTCATGCAGTCAGGGCGATGGATCAGCCGCAACCTCGGGCGCACCTGCAGTTGTCGAAAACCGGAGGCCCGCCGTTCAACGGTTCGGTGGGATACGTCAACGACCGCGTCGCGCCGCTGTTGCGCGCCCGTGGCTGGCGGGTGCAGGCGTTCGTGCCGCCCCGCCCGCGGCTGCGCGCCGCGCAGGAATCCATGGTGCCGATGGGCCTGGCGCGTGCGCTGGCCGACCAGGCGTCGGGGCCCACGCCGCTGCTCGCCGTGCACGACGGCGCCGGGGTTTCCCTCCGCGGACCGTCCAGGCAATGGGCGTCGCACCATCTGGTGCTCTACCACGGGCTCGCATACGGCACCGGTGCATGGATCGGCAACGAGGCCATCGATGTCCATTGCGCGAATTCCCCCTATCTCGCACGTAGCTTGCGCGCGTTGTTCGCGACCCCGGACTGGCAGGGACGTCGGGTGCTCGACCCCGCCGGGTTCACGCGGGTGGTCGATGCCCCGATGCCGGTACCGTGCGTGTCCACGCCGGCGGGCGAACCGGGCTTCCCCATGGGCGCGGACGTGCCGTTGGCGGTGCGTCGCGCCGTGGATGCCGGTGTTGTCGTCGGGCATGCGCTGCAGCCGGGCAAGCAGGACCTGATGGCCACGGTCGGCATCCTGTACGCCCTCAACGACATCGCACGCAGGCGCGGTGGCACGCGGGTGATGCTGGCGATCTCCGAACAGTCGCTGCCGCCCGCGCACCAGGCCTCGATCGACGCGCTGCTGGCCGGGTCGGGGCTGCGCTGCGCCGACCTGTTCCTGCCGGTGCCGCACCTGCACCAGCGCGCGGTGTTCGAACTGTTCGGCATTGCCCGGTTCGGGTTGGCCTACAACCTGTTCCCGGAGCCGTTCGGCTTCTACGTGCTGGAGTCGGTGCACGCCGGTTGCCCGGTCTACACCAATGGCGTCGGCAACAACCGCTTCCTGCTGCCCGACGGGCACGGCATCACGGTGATCGAGGATGCCGGAATGGCGGCCGATGCCAGCGGCCAGGTGTCGCCCGCGGCCTTTGTGCCGGTGGCCGAAGCCATCCTGGAGGGGCTTCGGGAGCCGGCCGCGGTCGGCGAAGCGTGCATGCGCGGGCGGGCATTCATCGACGCCCACTGGTCACCGGAGGCGTTCGAGGGAGGCTTCATGACCGCCGTGGAACGCGCGCTGCAACCGCCGCCACCGCCGGTGGACTTCGAAGCCCTGGAGGTGCAGATCGGGCCGCTGGTGCGCGGCATCGACCCGGCCTCCGGTGTGGTCCGGGGCGACTATGCCAACCGCATCCTCGACCACCGCGAGCTGGCGCTGGTGCAGGAGCTGGCCGGACGCCCGGCAGCGGCGCTCGATGCCGCCGACATGCAGCGGCTGGAAACCGAACACCGCCTGTTCGAGGAGGGCGTACTCGCCCTCGGCCTGCCGGAAGCTACGGCTGGAAGCGCAGGATCCCCTGCGGGCCGAACATCCGGAACGGGATCGATTCCAGGCTGAGCCCACGGTTGACCTGCACCACGAAATGCAGGTGCGGACCGCTGGACAGCCCGGTGTTGCCCGATCGACCGATAGGGGTGCCGCGGCGGACACGCTGTCCCGGGCGCACCAGCACGCCGCCCGCGTCGAGGTGGGCGTACAGCGCCATGCTGCCGTCATCGTGCAGCACCCGCACGAAGTTGGCGCGCGTCACGGCTTGGTGGTCGCCGGGCGCGGCGTCCTCGAAACCGGCCTCGGCATGCATGACGGTGCCGTCGCGCGCGGCCAGCACCACGGTGCCGACCGGGGCGGCGAAGTCCACCGCGTGGCGGTTCTGCGCATCGGAATGGCTGTAGCGGCCCCCCCAGCCCTGTTCGACACGCAGCGCTCGCGTGTCCAGCGGATAGGCGTACTCGACGTCGCGCGGGCGTGCACCCGGATGCCCGGGCACCGCGGTGAGCGACAGCTGCGCGGCGGCACCGTAGCCGGCGATCCGCGTCAGCAGGACTTCGGTGCGCGCCGGCACCGTCGCGCGCGCGGGCAGCGCCGGCACTGCCTGCGGCGCGGAGCCGGCTGCACGCAGCAGCACCTCGATCGGCCCATCGAGCGGGTTCTGCACCCAGGCCAGCGATTCGCCGTCGGCCTGTTCCATGCGCAGGCGCGCAATGGCCGCGGGCGCGCTGTCGGCAGTGCGTCGCGGGCTGCGGGCATCCGGTGCCGGCCGGTCGGCGTAGTGCGGCGTGCCGTCGGCATCGGTCCAGCGCCACACCTCGCCGGCGCAGGCGTCGGTCGCCGCTGCGAGCAGCACGGCCGCGGCAAGCAGCGCGAGGGCGGGGGAAGACATCGTCGACCTACTGCGCGCAGGCGGGATCGAGGTCGAGCGCGCGGATCACTTCGCCGAGGTCGAACGCCGCCAGTGCGCGGTCATCGTGCACCGCGTACAGCACGCCGGCGTGGAAGCGCGGGGTGGCCGCGGCGTGCAGGGCGATGCCGTCGGTGTTCGCCGTGACCTCGCCACGGAAGCTGCCGCGCGGCGCCAGCGTGGTGCGGTCGAACAGGTGGAAGCCGGTGTGCGGCATGGTCTGGTCCACCGCCAGCCAGTAGCCGGCGTCGAGGCCGCAATCCCACAGCGCCACGCCCTCGGCCTCGCCGGAAAAGGTGCCGCCGGGCAGGCTGCGGCCGGTGTAGTCCCCATCGAAGCCGTACTCGTGCAGTGTCGAGCCCTGGCGGGTGTCCTCGTCGGCGATCAGCAGCCGCTGCTGCGCCGGATCGCCGGCGATCGACTCCACCATGTGCAGCACGCCGTCCCCATGGGTGGCGCCGAATGCGCCGAGATGCGTCGTGCGCACGCCGTCGGCGTCGGCCTCGATGCGGTAGCGGCGCACGCGCTGGTCGAGTTCTTCCGCGGGTGGAACCGTGCGGTGGTCCGCGCCATGCATGAAGCTGTCGGTGACGAAGCCCTCCAGCACGTTGGGCTCGATTTCATGCACCCAGATGCCGTAGGGGCTGCGCAATTCGTCCTCGCCGAAGCTTGCGAGATGGGTGAACCCGGGCAGCTGCAGGACCTGCACGCGCGGAGCGTCGCGTTCGGTCACCAGCACCAGGTCACCGAAAACCGCGATGCCATTCGGGCGCTCGAACTGGCCGGGCCCGCGTCCGCGGCCGCCGGATTCGCCAGCGTGCGCTCCGGTGTCGCCGTCGAAGATCACCAGCCGGTGCGAGGACTTGCCGGTGGCGATGACCTTCGTGGCGCCATCCGCATCCACCCAGGTGGCCAGGGAGTCGAGTTCGTCCGCGGGGCGCGGCGTCGCCACGAACGCTTCGCGGACCACCACCGCTGCCGACGGCGCCACCTGGGGCCGCCCGGCGGATCCCCGCGCGTCGTGTTGCAGGCTTGCGCAGCCGGCGATGCAAAGCGGCAGGACGACGAGGAATGCGACGCGGGACGGAATCATCCGCGGATTATGGCGGAGACGCCCATGCGGGCGATGTCCCGCATGCGGCGGTGGGCGTTCGCCACGAAGCGCCCCACCGCCGGACTCGACGCTCAGCACTCGATGACGTTGACCGCGAGGCCGCCGCGCGAGGTTTCCTTGTACTTGTCGTGCATGTCGCGGCCGGTGTCGCGCATGGTCCTGATGACCTTGTCCAGGCTGACCTTGTGCTTGCCATCGCCGCGCTTGGCCATGCGCACGGCGTTGATCGCCTTGACCGCGCCCATCGCGTTGCGCTCGATGCACGGGATCTGCACCAGCCCGCCGATCGGGTCGCAGGTCAGCCCGAGGTTGTGTTCCATGCCGATCTCGGCGGCGTTCTCGATCTGGCTGGAGCTTGCGCCCAGCGCCGCCGCGAGTCCGGCCGCGGCCATCGAGCAGGCCACGCCGACCTCGCCCTGGCAGCCGACTTCGGCGCCGGAGATCGACGCGTTCTCCTTGTAGAGGATGCCGATCGCCGCGGCGGTGAGCAGGAAATCGAACACGCCTTGTTCATTGGAATTCGGACAGAAGCGGTCGTAGTAATGCAGCACGGCGGGGATGATGCCGGCCGCGCCATTGGTCGGTGCGGTCACCACGCGGCCGCCGGCGGCGTTTTCCTCGTTGACCGCCAGCGCGTAGAGATTCACCCAGTCCAGCGTGGTCAGCGGATCGCGCATCGCCGCTTCCGGCTGGCTCGACAGCTCGCGGTACAGCGCCGGTGCGCGACGCGACACGTGCAGGCCACCGGGCAGCACGCCGTCCTGGCGGATGCCGCGCGCAACGCAGTCCTGCATCGCCTGCCACAGGCTGCGCAGGCCGTCCTCGATCTCCGCCTGGCTGCGCCAGCACAGCTCGTTCTCCATCATCAGCCGCGCGATCGACAGCCCGGTCTCGCGGCTGCGTGCAAGCAGTTCGTCGCCGCTGGAGAACGGGTGCGGGACCGCGGTCTCGTCGGCAACGATGCGGTCCTCCGCGGCCTCGTCCTGGTTGACCACGAAGCCGCCGCCGACCGAGTAGTAGTCGCGGGTGGCGATCAGCTGGTCGGCGCCATCGAAGGCCGAGAAGCGCATGCCATTGGTATGGAACGGCAGCTTCTGGCGCTTGTTCATCACCAGGTCGCGCTTCTCGTCGAACTCGATCGCGTGCAGGCCCTGCAGGAGGATGCGCCGCTCGCCGCGGATGCGCTCGAGCGCCGCCGGGATGACGTCAGGGTCGATGCGGTCGGGCCAGTGGCCCTCCAGGCCCATCAGCACGGCCTTGTCGGTGCCATGCCCGCGGCCGGTGAGCGCCAGCGAGCCGAACACCTCGGCGCGCACCCGCGCCACCTGGTCCAGGCGCCCCGGCTCCACCAGCCACTTCTCGACGAAGCGTGCGGCGGCGCGCATCGGCCCCACGGTATGGGAGGAACTCGGCCCGATGCCGATCTTGTAGAGGTCGAACGTGCTGACGGCCATGGGCGCTATTCTACGCGGCCCTTGTTGAACCCCGCCGTCCGGGCCGCGCAACGCCATGTCCCAGCCAACGCCTGCGCTGCAGCTGTTCCAGCGCGACCACTGCCCGTTGTGCGACCAGGCGCTGGACGTGCTGGCGCAGGCCCGTGTCCCGGACTTCGAGAGCGTGTGGATCGACGACGACGAGGCGCTGGAGGCCCGTTACGGCATCCGCGTGCCGGTGCTGCGATCAGCCGATGGCCGTGAACTCGACTGGCCGTTCGACGTGGCGGCCGTGGTGGCGTTCATCGGATCCCCGTCGGGGCCCTGATCCCGCGATAAGCAGCCGGTCAACCGGCAGGCGCGGGCGAATCCAACGGGCCTTCCGGCGCGGTCTCGTCGCTGAAGCGCGCCGTGCGCGAGGCGAAGGCTTCCGCCTCGATACGCAGCTCGACGGTGTCGCCGATCATCGATGGCCACGCGTCGATGCCGAAGTCGGCACGGCTGAGGGTGGCAGTGGCCGAAAACCCGGCGGTGCGCCGGAACGGCGGCATCGGGTGGCGCTTGAGCGCGTTCATGCGCACCTGTAGCGCCAGTGGCCGGGTCACGCCGCGCAGGGTCAGCTGCCCGTGCACGATGGCCTCGTCCCCGGCGACCGGCTCCACGCGGGTGGAGATGAAGTGCGCTTCGGGGGTACGGGTGGCATCCAGCAGGTTCGCCGCAGCCACCGCCCGGTTCCAGGCCGTATCGCCGAAATCGAGCCGCTGCAGTGGCACCCGCGCTTCCAGGCGCGCCTGGCGCCAGTCGGTGGGATCGAACGCAAGCACGCCGGTGCTGCCCGAGGCCGTGCCGATGGCCTTCGAATAGCCGGCGTGGTCGACCGCCACCATCACCCGGGTGTGCACCGGATCGAGCGCGAAGCGCTCGGCGGCCGCGGCCATCGGCGAGAGCAGGGCCAGCAGGAAAACGAGCGGAGCCAGGCGCAGGGGCATCGCGGCAGTCTACGGCGGGCGGCCACGCCGTATGTGCAGGCGCCGCGACCAATAGCTTGATCGCCGTCACATCGCGCCTTGCACGGGCAGACGGGCATTGCGACGATGGCTGTCCGCCGGGGAGGCGGAGCAGGGGAAACATCCGATATGCGCACGGCGCTGGCGCTGTTGACGGTGCTGTTGTGGCTGGGCACCTGTGTCCTGGCCGCCGCCGCGCTGCCGGAAACGCCGCGTTTCCGCCCGGTCGGCGCGCAGGAAGGGTTGCCGTCCAGCGACATCATGGGCATCGCCCGCGACCGCGCGGGTTTCGTCTGGATCGCCACCGGCGACGGCCTGGCGCGCTACGACGGCATGCAGATGAAGGTATGGCGGCATGATCCCGGCCGCGCCGGGTCGCTGGGCGACAACTTCATCCAGGCCGTACACGTCGATGCCCGCGACCGGGTCTGGGTCGCCACCGAGAAGGGCGGCCTTGCACGCTATGTCCGTGATGGCGACCGCTTCGAACCGCTCGACGACGGCGGCCTGATCAGCGATCCCAACATCCTGTCGCTGACCGATCGTGATGGCGAACTGTGGTTCGGGGCGATGGACGGTGCGCTCTACCGCTGGTCGGACAGCGCCGGGCTGACGCGCTTCGCACCCGACGACGATGCGCCCGATGGCCTGACCTCGCAGCCGATCCTGGACCTGGACGTCGATCCGCAGGGCCGGGTGTGGGCGGCGACCTTCGGCGGGGTCGTCGTGGCCGATGGCGATGGCGTGCGGCGCATCGCGCTTCCGGGCGCGGTGCCCTATCCGCGCGTGTACACCGCGCGCTGGATGGGCGAGGCGCTATGGGTGGGCACCGCGGAGGGCACCTTCGTGATGGACGCCGATGGCAACTGGAGCCGACCGGCATGGAGTTCGATGTTCGAGGCGCCCAACGCCGCGGTGAGCTTCGCCCGCGATGACGACGGCGCACTGTGGATCGGCTCGCAACGGCGGCTGTGGCGGGTGCCCGCGAATGGCATGCCACGGCCGGTGGAGACCGGTGCGCCGGTGCAGGACCGCGGGATCATGCAGATCCTGCGCCAGGACGATGGCGCGTTGTGGGTGCCGTTGCCCGGCATCGGCCTGGGCTACCTGCGCTCCGACTGGCGCCAGGTGGCGCAGTTCGATACCCGCGACGGCCTGCTGCCCACGCTGTACACGGCGCTGGCGCCGGCGCACGACGGTGGCATCTGGCTGGGCAGTGCTGCCGGTGTGCAGTGGCTGTCGGCGGCCGGCGAGGTGGAGGCGTTCGAGGAGCCACTCGACAGCCAGCTGCGCATGCACCGGGTGGCGGCACTGGCCGAGACCGCCAATGGCGTGCTGTGGATCGGCGTGCGCCCCGGGCTGCTGCGGGTGGGCGCCCAGGGGTCCGTCGATTTCTGGGGCCCCGACAGCCCGCAGGATGCCGCGACCGGGCGCATCACCGACCAGGTCCAGATTGCGCCGGATGGCACGTTGTGGACCGCGGCGCGTCAGGGCGGCCTGCAGCAGCGGGATGCCGACTCCGGGCGGGTGCTGCGCGAAATCCCGGCCGACGACCGTGGTGACCACGAGGCCATGGGGTTCGATGCCGAGGGCCGGCTGTGGACCGCGGGCGATTACGGCCTTGCGGTGTTCGACCCGGAGAGCGGCCGCCTCGAGCCGCGGATCGCCACCGGCGGGCGCACGGTCGTCGCGTTCGCGTTCGACGGTGCAGACACCCTGTGGCTGCAGAGCATCGAGGGCCTCGACCGCTACCGCCGCATCGACGGTCGCTGGACCTTCGACGACCGCGTCGATGCGGGTCGCGGCATGCCGCCCCTGTCGGCGTCCGCGCTGCGCATCGACGCACGCGGGCGGGTATGGGTATCGACCACGCGCGGCCTGTACCGCTGGGATCCCGCGGCGGGGCGCATGCGCCATCTGGGTGTCGGCCTGGGCTTCCGCAACCAGGAGTTCGTCTACCGCGCGCTGGCGCTGACCACCGATGGCGTGCTCGCCGGCGCCACCGGCGATGCCGGCGTGGTGCTGATCGACACCAGTGCCGACGCCGATCCGCCCGTGGTGCCGGCGCTGGAACTCGACAGCTTCGCGGTACGCGAGGATGGCGAATGGCGCGAGCGGCCCGGGCATGGTGCCGCGGTGCTGGCACCGGGACGCAGCGAACTGCGCATCAGCGCGCGACTGCTGGCGTTCGACGACCCCCAGAACAACCGCTACTGGTCGAAGTTGGAGGGGGTCGACCGCGACTGGCAGGAGCAGGGTGCATCCGGCGACCGCGTGCTGGTAGGGCTCGCGCCCGGCCGCTACACGCTGCATCTGCGCGCGGCCGATGCGCACGGCTCGGTGGCCGAACGCAGCGTCGAAGTGCTGGTGCAGCCGCCCTGGTGGCGCACCCCCGTGGCACTGGTGGCGTGGGTGCTGCTGGCGCTGGCGCTGGTGGCGGCGCTGGCTGCCGGCTACCGCGCGCGCCTGCGCCGGCGCCACGCATGGCAGCTGGCCGAGCGCGAGCGCGCACTGGCCGAGCAGGCCTCGGTGGCCAAGAGCCGCTTCCTGGCAACGCTCGGCCACGAGGTGCGTACGCCGATGACCGGCGTGCTGGGCATGAGCGAGCTGCTGCTCGATTCCCCGCTGCAGCCGCAGCAGCGCCGTTACGCGCAATCGATCCGCCACGCCGGCGAGCACCTGATGCGCCTGCTCAACGACGCGCTGGATCTTGCCCGCATCGAGGCAGGTCGCCTGGAGCTGGACCCGCGGCCGTTCGACCCGCGCGCGCTGCTGCAGGATGTCGCCGGATTGATGGCGCCGCTGGCGGGGCAGCGTGGCCTCGGGTTCGTGGAGGAAGTCGACCCGGCGCTGCCGCGCTGGCTGGTGGGCGACGCGATGCGGGTGCGGCAGATCCTGCTCAACCTGCTCGGCAACGCCATCAAGTTCACCGAGCGCGGCCATGTCGGGCTCGCGGTGGCGTACACGGATGGCGACGTGCGCTTCGAGATCCGCGACACCGGCCCCGGCCTCAATGATGCGCAGCGCGACCGCCTGTTCCGCCGCTTCGAGCAGGCCGACGGCGCGCGCACGGCCGCGCGCTACGGCGGCAGCGGGCTGGGCCTGGCGATCTGCCAGGAGCTGGCGGCGGAAATGCGCGGGCGCATCACCGTCGACAGCACGCCCGGCGAGGGCACGTGCTTCCGCGTGTGGCTGCCGCTGCCGGCTGCGACCGCCGGACCCGAGGAGGTCGCGGTGCCTGCCGAGGCGTCCGCGGCGCCGGCCGGGCTCGACGTGCTGCTGGTGGAGGACGACCCCACCGTGGCGGAGGTGATTGCCGGCCTGCTGCGCGCGCAGGGGCATGCGGTGGTGCATGCCGGGCACGGGCTGGCGGCGCTGGTCGCGTTGCGCGCGCAGCCGATGGACGTGGCGCTCGTTGATCTCGACCTGCCCGGCATCGATGGCATCGCGGTGGCCGGGCAGTTGCGCGCGCAGTCGCCGGGCATCGCGCTGGTGGCCATCACCGCGCGCGCCGATGCCGACGCCGAGCCCGCGGCACGCGCCGCCGGCGTCGACGGCTTCCTCCGCAAGCCGCTGACAGGCAGGATGCTCGCCGATGCGCTGCGCGATGCCTGCGCGCGCCGCCAGGAGGATCCGCTCGAATGAGCCTGTTGTGCGCCCCGGCGCGCTGGTTGCGCCGGTCGGCCGCGGTGCTGGTCCTGGCGCTGCTGTCGGGCGTGGCTGCCTACGCCAGCCCGCATCCGGAGAACCTGCGCCTGCGCCAGGTCGGTGTGGCCGAAGGCCTGCCGTCGAACCGCGCCAATGCGCTGCTGCAGGATCCGTCCGGCTATCTGTGGATCGGCACCGGCGACGGCCTGGCGCGCTACGACGGCACCGCGATGCAGGTGCTGCGGATGGAGGACGGGCTGCCGACGAACTTCATCTGGTCGCTGGCCTGGCGCGCCGACGGCACGCTGTGGATCGGCACCCGCCACAACGGCCT
The DNA here is from genome assembly GCF_021191595.1 of Alterluteimonas muca. NCBI lineage: Bacteria > Pseudomonadati > Pseudomonadota > Gammaproteobacteria > Lysobacterales > Lysobacteraceae > Alterluteimonas > Alterluteimonas muca. The sequence goes on along the minus strand of NZ_JAIWPS010000012.1, from coordinate 22,371 downwards.
GGCGGTATACGACCCGGTGGGTGGCGACATGCGTCGTATCGACCGCAGCACGCTGCCGGGCCTGGGCGGCAACGACATCTGGGCCCTGGATACCCACGAACCCGACGCGGTGTGGATCGGCACCGCCGACGCCGGCCTGCACCGGCTGCACGACGACGGCCGCATCGAACGCTGGATGCCCGAGCCCGGCAACCCGCGCAGCCTCCCGCACGCCGGCGTGGTGTGCCTGGAACGCGACCCGCAGGGCCGGCTCTGGGTGGCGACGCTGGGTGGGCTGGCGCGCTGGACCGGCGACGGCTTCGAGCGCGTCGACGGCGTTCTTCCCACCAGCATCCGCTTCGACCGCGACGGCGTGCTGTGGGTGGGTGCCGCCGAGGGCGCGCACGTGCTCGATCCCGACGGCGCGCTGCGCCCGGCGCCGGTCGCGGCGCCCGACCCGCGGCTGCGCCCGATCCAACTGCTGGTGCAGGACCAGCGCGGCGCGCACTGGGTGGATGTCGCCGCCGGGCTGGGCCATGTCGACCACGGTGAATCCCACGAGGTGCCGCTGTACAGCCCGCTGGCGCAGGACCGGGTGCGGCCGCAGTGGACGATGGGCATCGAGGACCGCGAGGGCGGCATCTGGCTGGCCAGCCACACCCATGGGCTGTGGTACCACCCGGCCGGTTGGAGCCTGTTCTCCGCGCGCACCCTGCGGCCCGGGCAGCCGGGTGGGATCCACAACTCGCACGTGCGCGGCATCGCGGCATCCTCCGACGGCTCGATCTGGCTGGTCGGCAGCGGCGGTGCGCTGGAGTCGCTGGACCTGCGCAGCGGCCGCCTGCGCAAGCACCTGCACGACGTGGCGGACGGCCGCCTGCTCGACTGCGTGCACGAGGACCGCCATGGCCAGGTGTGGATCGGCTCACGCCGCGGATTGGCGCGCTATACGCCGGCCACCGGCGCGTTGCAGCGCTGGGCCGATGCCGACGGGCTGGCCGGCGAGTCGGGCGCGGTGGTGCGCTTCGCCGAGAGCGCGCAGGGGCTGTGGATGCTGTTCGACAACGGCGTGATCCAGCTGCGAGACCGCGACGGCCACACCCTGGACATCCACCAGCCCGGTGGCGGCGGGCTGGAGTCGGGAGAGAACGTCTACGACCTGGCGATCGGCCCCGACGGCGCGCCGTGGCTGGCCACCGCGCGCGCGCTGCGGCATCTGCGGGACGGCCAGTGGCGGCAGGTCGACGGCGCCCCGGTCGGCGGCTGGACCGCGCTGCGCTGGGATGCCCGGGCCGGCCAGGTGCTGGCCGCGGGTGCGGGCACTGTCGCGGTATTCGACTGGCGCGATGGCCGCCTTCATCCGCAGGCGCGCGTCGGCGCCGCCGAAGGGTTGCCGCAGGTGGCCTTCAGCGGCGTGGTGCGCGACGCCGGGGGCGTGCTGTGGTTGTCGAGTTCGCGCGGGCTGTGGCGGGTGGATCCGGTCACCGCGGCAGTGCGCGCCTACGGCATCGCCGATGGCCTGCCCAGCCAGGACTTTCCCACGCCGCTGTTCGCCGACCCGCACAGCGGCCGGGTGTTCGCCGGTTCGCCGGACGGGCTGGTGGACTTCGATCCGCTGCAGGTGGTGCCGGCCACCGACGAGCCGCGCGTGCTGGTCGAGGAGATCGGCCTGCGCGGCCAGGCGCCGATCCAGCGGATGTCGAACGCACCGTTCGTGATCGGCCACGGCGACCGCGAACTGCAGGTGCGGGTGCGGCTGATGTCGTTCCGCAACCCGGGCGCGCACCGTTATGCATTCCATCTCGATGGCGAGGACGCAGGCTGGGTGGAAACCGCCACCGGCGAGCGTGCGTTCTCGCAGCTGGCGCCGGGCCAGTACACGCTGTGGGTGCGCGCGCGCAACGAGGAAGGCGTGTGGTCGACGCCGCAGGCGCTGCGCTTCGAGGTCACGCCGCCGTGGTGGCGCACCCTGGCCGCGCAGCTGCTGTTCGCCGCGGTTGCGCTCGCCGCGGTGTGGTGGATCGCCTGGAGCTATCGCCGTCGCCTGCGTCGCCGCCATGCCTGGCAGCTTGCCGAACACAAGCGCGAGGTGGCCGAGCAGGCGTCGCTGGCCAAGACCCATTTCCTGGCCACCCTCGGCCACGAGGTGCGCACGCCGATGACCGGGGTGCTCGGCATGAGCGAGCTGCTGCTGGGCACGCCGCTCGACGAGCGCCAGCAGCGTTACGCGGAATCCATCCGCGATGCCGGCGAACATCTGCTGCGGCTGGTCAACGATGCGCTCGACCTCGCGCGCATCGAGGCCGGCAAGCTCAAGCTCGACACCCGCCCGTTCGACCTGCGCGCGCTGCTCGACGAGACGCTCTCGCTGATGGCTCCGGTGGCGCACCAGCGCGGGCTGGAGTTCCGCGAGCGCATCGCCGTCGAGCTGCCCGCCTGGGTGTCGGGCGACGTGGTGCGCGTGCGCCAGATCCTGCTCAACCTGCTGGCCAACGCGATCAAGTTCACCGAGCACGGCCATGTGGAACTGAGCGCGGAACCGGCCGGCGAGGGCCAGGTGCGCTTCGTCGTCGGCGACAGTGGCCCCGGGCTCAACCGCGAGCAGCGCGAGCGCCTGTTCCGGCGCTTCGAGCAGGCCGAGGGCGCGCGCACGTCCGCGCGCTATGGCGGCAGCGGCCTCGGGCTTGCGATCTGCCAGGAGCTGGCCGCGGAGATGGGCGGGCGCATCGATGTCGACAGCGCGCCCGGCCAGGGCACCCGCTTCGCGGTGGAACTGCCGCTGCCGGAAGTGCGCCCGCCGTCGGCGGAGGCGTCCGTGGACCCGGCGCCACGCCCGCCCGGCACGTTGTTCCTGCTGCTGGTTGAAGACGACCCGACGGTCGCCGAAGTCATCAGCGGTCTGCTGCAGGCGCAGGGCCACCGGGTGATGCACGTGGCGCACGGGCTGGCGGCGCTGGTGTCGCTGGCCACGGCCGAGGTCGATGCCGCGCTGCTCGACCTCGACCTGCCCGGCATCGACGGGCTGGCGCTGGCGCGGCAGATGCGCGCGCAGGGCTTCGGGCGGCCGCTGATCGCGATCACCGCGCGTGCCGACGCGGACGCCGAACCGCTGGCGATGCAGGCGAGCTTCGACGGCTTCCTGCGCAAGCCGCTGACCGGCGGCATCCTTGCGGATGCGCTGGCGAGGTGGGCGCCACCGCCGGCCGCGGTCGACGACGCGCACGGCCAGCCCCCGGCCGACGGCGGGGACTGACGCCGCGCGCGGGCGGGCTTGGCACCGCGTGCACGCCGGACATGCCCGAATGCGCCCATGAGCGCATTCAGCGGCGACCTGGTCGTCCTCACGCCGGAAGGCCTGTACTGCCCGCCGGGTGATTTCCATATCGATCCCTGGCGGCCGGTGCCGCGCGCGGTGATCACCCACGGCCATGGCGACCATGCGCGGGCCGGCATGGGCGAATACCACTGCAGCACCGGCTCGCTGCCGATCCTGCGCTGGCGCTTGGGCGAGCAGTGCTACCACGTGCATGCGCATGGCGAGCCGTTCGTGATCGGCGACGCGCGGGTGTCGCTGCATCCCGCCGGTCACGTGCTGGGTTCGGTGCAGGTGCGCATCGAGGCCGGGGGCGAGGTCTGGGTGGCCTCGGGCGACTACAAGCGCCAGCCCGACCCCACCTGCGCCCCGTTCGAGGTCGTGCCCTGCGACGTCTTCATCACCGAGGCGACCTTCGGCCTGCCGGTGTACCGCTGGCCGCACACCCCCGACGTGGCCGCCGATATCGTCGACTGGCGCAGGCGCTGCGAGGCGCGTGGCGAGGCGGCGGTGCTGTTCTGCTACGCGCTGGGCAAGGCGCAGCGCGTGCTGGCCGAGATCGCTGCGCATGAGGACCGCCCGGTGCTGCTGCACGGGGCGATCGCCACCGGCGTGCAGGTGTATCGCGATGCCGGCGTCGCGCTGCCGGACACCCGCGCCGTGGCCGAGGAGGAGAAGGGGCGTGACTTCGCCGGCGAACTGGTGCTGGCCCCGCCGTCGGCCGCCGGCTCCAGCTGGATGCGCCGGTTCCGTCGCGCGCAGACCGGCTTCGCGTCGGGTTGGATGCGCATCCGCGGCAACCGTCGCCGGCGCAACGTCGACCGCGGCTTTGTGGTGTCCGACCATGCGGACTGGCCGGACCTCGTGCGCACCGTGCGCGAGACCGGCGCGCGGCGGGTGATCGCGACCCATGGCGATACCCACGCCATCGTGCGCGCGCTGTGCGAGGAGGGCATCGAGGCCGAGGGCTTCCGCACCGGGTACGGCAATGAGGACTGAGCGCCGCTGCACCGTGCAGGCACGGAGGGCCGGCACATGAAACGCTTCGCCGCGCTCTACACCGAGCTCGACCGCAGCACCGCGACGCTCGACAAGCGCGCGGCGCTGGTGGCGTACTTCCGCGAGGCACCGCCGCGCGACGCCGCGTGGGCGCTGCACCTGTTGAGCGGCGGCAAGGTCGCCGGGCCGAAGCGGCGCATCGCCGGGACCCGCGAGCTGCGCGAATGGATCGTCGCCGAATCAGGATTGCCGGACTGGCTGGTCGACGCCAGCTACGACCAGGTCGGCGATCTCGCCGAGACCCTGGCGCTGCTGATGGACGAGCCGGCCGAACCCGGCGAGGACATCGGCCTGGCCGACTGGGTCGAACACCGCCTGCTGGCGGTCGCCAACCGCGAGCCGGAGGCGCGTCGCGCGGTGGTCACCGGCGCATGGCGTTCGCTGTGCTTCGACGAGCGCCTGGCCTTCAACAAGCTGCTCACCGGCGCGCTGCGCGTCGGCGTGTCGCAGCGGCTGGTGCAGCAAGCGCTTGCCGAGATGAGCGGCATCGACATCGCGCTGATCGCCCAGCGCATGCTCGGCAGCTGGGCGCCGACGCCGGCCTTCATGCGCGACCTGCTGTCGCCCGATGCACTGCCGGCCGACCGCCAGCAGCCGTACCCGTTCTTCCTGGCGTCGCCGCTGGAAAGCACGCTGCGTGCCGCGCCCGGCGACGAGGCCGGCATGGCGGAGGAGCCGGCACCGGAGGCGCTGTCGCTGGCCGGTGATCCGGATGCGGTCGCCCGCGCGCTGGGTCCGATCGACGACTGGTTGCTGGAATGGAAGTGGGACGGCATCCGCCTGCAGCTGATCCATCGCGACGACGACGCCGCGCTGTGGTCGCGCGGCGAGGAGCGCCTGGATGGCCGCTTCCCGGAAATCGAAGCCGCGGCGGCAACGCTGCCGCGCCACTGCGTGATCGATGGCGAGCTGCTGGCCTGGGGCGATGCCGACGTGCCGATGCCGTTCACCGCGTTGCAGAAGCGCATCCAGCGGCTGAAGCCTGGTGCGAAGACGCTGGCCGATGCCCCGGTGCGGGTGCGCGCCTACGACCTGCTCGAGCTCGAGGGCGAGGACCTGCGCGCGCGCCCGCTGCGCGAACGCCGCGCATTGCTGGAAGCGCTGCTGGACTCGCACGGCGACCCGCGCATCACCGTGTCGCCGCGGGTCGAGGTACGCGACTGGGACGAGGCCGCGGCATTGCGCGAAGGCGCGCGCGAACGCGGCGTCGAGGGGCTGATGCTCAAGCGGCTGGATTCGCCATACCAGGCCGGGCGGCGTCGCGGCGACTGGTGGAAATGGAAGATCGATCCGCTGACGGTGGATGCGGTGCTGCTGTACGCGCAGTCGGGCCACGGCCGCCGCAGCACGCTGTACACCGACTACACCTTCGGGCTGTGGGATGGCGAGGTGCTGGTGCCCGTGGCCAAGGCGTATTCCGGGCTCGACGACCGCGAAATCCTGCAGCTCGACCGCTGGATCCGCGCCAATACGCTGGAACGCTTCGGCCCGGTGCGTTCGGTGACCGCCCACCATGTCTTCGAGCTGGGCTTCGAAGCGGTCAACCGCAGCAGCCGCCACAAGTCCGGGATCGCGGTGCGCTTCCCGCGCATCCTGCGCTGGCGACACGACAAGCCGGTCGCCGAGGCCGACCGCCTCGAGACCCTGAAGGCGCTGGCGCGGTGAGCCGCGCACGCGTGGCCGGGCGCCGCGAGGCGCAGGCACGGCTGTCGGCATGGTTCACCGCACAGGGCTGGAAGCCGGCAGCGTTCCAGCGCGAGGTCTGGCGGCGTTACCTCGCCGGCGAGTCCGGCCTGTTGCACACGCCCACCGGCAGCGGCAAGACCCTGGCCGCGTTCGGCGGGCCGTTGCTGGAAGCGCTGGCGGCCTTGCCTTCGTCCGCTTCCGTCGAGGCCGGCGCGGATGGTGATGGCGCCGATGCCGCGCGCCCTGCCGGAACGGGTGCCGGGAATGCGCGCGCCGCTGCCGCGTCGGCGGGTGGCGATGGTCGCGGCCAGGGCCGCCCCCGGAGGGCGCTTGCCGCCCGCGTCCCGGTCGCGGGCGGCGCCAAGCGCACCTCGGGGCCGGGTCGCACCCGTGCACCTGCAGCCGCAAAGCGCACGCCGCATCTGCAGGTGCTGTGGATCACGCCGCTGCGCGCGCTCGCCGCCGATACCCTGCGCGCGCTGCGGGTGGCGACGGAGGCCGTCGGCCTCGACTGGCAACTCGGCCTGCGCACCGGCGATGCCTCCGCGCGCGACCGCCGGCTTGCACGTGCCGGCAAGCTCGACCTGCTGGTGATCACCCCGGAGTCGTTGTCGCTGCTGCTGAGCTATCCGGACACCGCGCCACAGCTGGCACGCCTACGCTGCGTGATCGTCGACGAATGGCACGAACTGCTGGGCAACAAGCGCGGCGTGCTGCTGCAGCTGGCGCTGGCGCGGCTGCGGGCTCTGAACCCCGCGCTGCGCACTTGGGGGCTGTCGGCCACGCTCGGCAACCTGCCGGAGGCGCGCGACGTGCTGCTGCCGCATGCGCCCGGGGCCGCGCTGGTGTCCGGTGCGCGCCCGCGTGGCTTCGAGCTCGAGACGTTGATGCCGGCCGCCGACGAACGTTTTGCCTGGGCCGGACACCTCGGCCTCGCGCAGCTGCCTCGGGTGCTGGACGCCCTGATGGCCGAGCGCACCAGCCTGCTGTTCGCCAACACCCGCTCGCAGGCGGAGCTCTGGCATCGCGCGCTGGCATCGGTCTGGCCGGAGGCGCCGGAAACGCTGGCCCTGCACCACGGCTCGCTGGACCCGGCGCTGCGTGCCGCGGCCGAGCAGGGGCTGCGTGACGGCAGCATCCGCTGCGTGGTGGCGACTTCCAGCCTCGATCTTGGCGTCGATTTCCCCGCGGTCGACCAGGTGCTGCAGATCGGCAGCCCGAAGGGCATCGCGCGGCTGCTGCAGCGCGCCGGCCGTGCGCGGCATCGGCCGGGCGAGAGCGGGCGCGTGGTCTGCGTGCCCACCCACGCGCTGGAGCTGGTGGAGTACGCCGCGGCACGCGAGGCGGTTGCACGCGGCGCGATCGAGGCGCGGCCACCGCCGCGACTGAGCCTGGACGTGCTCGCCCAGCACTGCGTCACCCTGGCGCTCGGTGGCGGTTTCGATGCCGATGCGTTGTATGACGAAGTGCGCACCACGCATGCCTTCGCCGCGCTCAGCCCGTCGATGTGGCAGGCGGTGCTCGAATTCATCGTGCAGGGCGGGCGCGCGCTGTCGAACTACCCGGATTTCCAGCGCGTGGTGCGCGGCGATGATGGCCTGTACCGCGTCGAGGACCGGCGCATCGCGCTGCGCCACCGGCTGTCGATCGGCACCATCGCCAGCGACGGCGCGGTGGTGGTGCGCTTCCTGCGCGGCGGCGCGCTGGGTTCCGTCGAGGAGAGCTTCGTCGGCCGCCTGCGCCGTGGCGACCGCTTCCACTTCGCCGGCCGCCTGCTGGAACTGGTCAGGCTCGAGGACATGACCGCCTACGTGCGCAACGCACCGGGTGCGGGCGACGGCACGGTGCCGCGCTGGCTCGGCGGCAAGATGCCGTTGTCGAGCGAACTCGGCCGCGAGGTGGAGCGCGCATTCGCCGGCGAGGTCGAGGCACCCGAGCTGGACGCGATCGCCGGCCTGCTGCAGCTGCAGGCGCGGCTGTCCGCTTTGCCCGGCCCCGACCGTTTGCTGGTGGAGTGGATACGCGCGCGTGGCGGTCGCTATCTCTTCGTGTATCCGTTCGCCGGGCGGCAGGTGCACGAAGGGCTCGCGGCGCTGCTGGCATTGCGATGGGGCAGGATGGCACCGGACAGTTTCGCCTTCTCGGTCAACGACTACGGCTTCGTGCTGTCGGCCGCGCGTGCCGAGGGCGTGGACGAGGCGCAGCTGCGCACGCTGCTCGACCCGGTGGCACTGGAGGACGACCTGCGCGAGAGCCTCAACCTCGGCGAACTCGCGCGTCGGCAGTTCCGCGAGATCGCACGCGTCGCCGGGCTGCTGCCGCCGTCATTGCCGGGTCGCGCGCCACGTTCGATGCGCCAGCTGCAGGCTTCGAGCGGCCTGCTGTTCGATGTGCTGCAGCGCTTCGACCCCGACCACATGCTGCTGGACCAGGCCGAGCGCGAGGTGTTCTCCGCGCAACTGGAAGTGCGGCGCCTGCGCGAGACCCTGGACGACTGCGCACGACGCGACATCGTGCTGCGCACGCCGCGCTCGTTCACCCCGCTCTCTTTTCCGCTGTGGGCCGAAGCCGTGCGTGGTCGCCTGAGCACCGAGGACTGGCGCACCCGCGTGCAGCGCGCCGCCACGCAGCTGGAGCGCCGCCATGGCGGATGAGCGCGAGGTCCTCGTCGCCGGCGAGCCGGTGCAGCTGCATGCCGAGCGCGCGCTGTACTGGCCGCGCACCCGCACCCTGGTGATCGCCGACCTGCACCTGGGCAAGGCCGACCACTTCCGCCGTGCGGGCATCGCCTTGCCGGTCGGTGGCACCTCGCACGACCTCGAGCGCCTCGACGCGCTGCTGGAACTGACCGGCGCCGAGCGCCTGCTGGTGCTGGGCGACCTGCTGCACGGCGAGATCCCTGAAGCCCCGTGGCTGGCGCGCTGGTACGCGTTCCGCAACCGCTGGTCGACGCTGCGGATCGACGTGGTCGCCGGCAACCATGACCGCGTGCTGCGGCGGCATCCGGAACGCGCCGCCTCGATGGGCCTGGAACTGCATGCTCCGTACGTGCACGAGCCGCCGTTCCTGTTCGTGCATGCCGCGGAAGATGCGCCTGCCGGTGGCGAGGGCTACGTGTTGGCCGGGCACCTGCACCCGGTGCTGCGCCTGCCGGGATTGCCACGGCTGCCGGTGTTCCGCTTCGCCGAGGTCGGCATCCTGCCGGCATTCACCACGTTCGCCGGCGGCATGCCATTCGATCCGGCACGCGATGAGCGCGTGTTCGTGTGCGCGCCCGGTGCACTGGTGGAGATGCCGGTGATGGCCTGAGCGCGGATGGCGCCGACGCGGCCGTCGCCTAGGGCCTGTTAACACTATCGCAACGATTCGACGATCAGTGCGAAGTGGATGAAGGCCGCGAACATGACGTCGAGCTTGTCGAAGCGGCTGAAGATGCGGCGGAACCCTTTCAGACGGCGGAACAGGCGCTCGATTTCGTTGCGGCGCTTGTAGATCTCGGTGTTGTACGCCCATGGCTGGGCCCGCAGCGGATGCGGGGGCACGACCGGATCCAGGCCCAGATCCAGCGCGAGCTGCCGGGTTTCATTGCCCTCGTAGGCGCGATCCATGACCAGATGGCAGCGCGCGGGCAGGGGTGGCAGGGCATGCAGCAGGGCGCGACCGGCTGGGGCATCGCCCGCCTGGCCCGGCGAAAGCGAGAAGGCTAACGCGCAGCGGGAATCCGCGGCAGCCATATGAATTTTGGTGGTCCAGCCTCCGCGGGAGCGGCCGATGGCCTGCGGGCCGTTTTTTTTCGTGCGCCGGTGCCGTCCGGGTGGACCTTGACGATCGTACTGTCCAGGCTGACCGCCTCCAGCCGCACCCGGACCAGCTGTTCGGCCTGCATGCGCTCGAAGACCCGATCCAGGACCCCGGCCTTGGCCCACCGGTTCATCCGCGTGTAGATCGTGTGCCAGTTGCCGAACCGCTTGGGCAGGGCCCGCCACTTGCAGCCATTTTCGGCCACGAACAGGATCGCGTTGAGCACTTGAAGGTTGTCCAGCGACACATTGCCCCGCTGCCGCGGCAGGCAATCCTCGATACGCGCGAATTGCGCAGGCGTAAGTTCCATGCGCAGTATGTTAGCACGTAGTGTTAACAGGCCCTAGGGCCGACGTGGCCGCAGCTCACCATCGCGATGCCACCGAGGATCATCGCCGAGGCCAGCAGCAGGCGTGCATCCAGCGATTCGCCCAGCAACAGGATGCCCGCGAGCGCCGCCGTCGGCGGTACCCCGAGTTGCACGCCGGCCGCACGCGCCGCGCCCAGTGATGGCAGCACCGCGTACCACAGCGCGTAACCGAGCCCGGAGGTGACCGCGCCCGACAGCACCGCCAGTGCCACGCCGGCCGCGTCGGCGTGCAGGCGGTCGGCGGACACCAGCAGCAGCGCCAGCCCAAGCGGCAGCGCACGCAGGAAGTTGCCCGCGGTATCGGCCAGCGGATCGCGGCTGCCGCGGCCGCGCAGCGAATAACAGCCCCAGGCGACGCCGGCGGTGAGCATCAGCGCCGCACCCGACGGCGAGGGCGCGGACAGGCCGGGCAGCAGCATCGCCACCAGGCCGGCGATCGCCAGCCCGAAGCCGGTCCACTGGGCGAGCGAAAGTCGCTCGCCGGCCCATAGCGCGGCAGCGACCATCGTCACCTGCACCGCGGCGAACAGCAGCAGGGTGCCGGTGGACACCGGCACGTACATGAAGGCGTAGGAGAACGCCGCGGCATACGCGAACAGCGCCAGTGCCGGGCCCCAGTTGCCGCCGGCCCGCGCTGCGGCGCTGGCGCGCCTGCGCACCAGCAACCACAGCACCAGTGCGCCGGACCCCAGCCGGATCGCGGTGAAGCCGGCCGGGTCGATATGCGCGTCCTGCAGCGCCCAGCGGCACAGCAGCGAATTGCCGGCGAAGGCCGCCAGCACCGCCGTGGTCAGCACCACCAGGCGCAGCGGCGTCATCGGTGTGGCTGCCGCGCCTCAGCGTGCGCTGTGCGCGTGCACCGCCTCGACCAGCACGGCGACGTGTTCGGGATCCATGTCCGGCGACATGCCGTGGCCGAGGTTGAACACGTGGCCGTCGCGCGAGCCGCCGTTGCCGTCGCGGTAGGCGTCCAACACGGTGGCCACCTCGCGGCGGATCGCCTCCGGGCTGCCATAGAGCACGCACGGATCGAGGTTGCCCTGCAGCGCGACCCGGCCGCCGGTGCGGCGTGCGGCTTCGTCCAGGCCGACCATCCAGTCCACGCCGACGCCATCGGTCCCGGTGGCGGCCAGCTCTTCCAGGTACGCGGCGGTGCCCTTGCCGAACAGGATCAGCGGGGTGCGGTCGGCACCCTCGCCACGCTCGAGTTCACGCGCGATGCGCTCGAGATAGGGCAACGAGAACTCGCGGTACATTGCCGGGCTCAGCACGCCGCCCCAGGTGTCGAACACCTGCAGCGCCTGCGCACCGGCGGCACGCTGTGCGGCGAGGTAGGCGATCACCGCGTCGGTATTCACCGACAGCAGCGCATGCAGCGCCTGCGGATCGTTGAGTGCCATCGCCTTGATGCGGGCGAAGTTCTTGCTGCCGCCGCCTTCGACCATGTAGCAGGCCAGCGTCCACGGGCTGCCCGAAAAGCCGATCAGCGGCACGCTGCCATCGAGCTCGCGGCGGATCACCCGCACCGCGTCCATCACGTAGCGAAGCTCGGTTTCCATGTCCGGCACGCCGAGCGCGGCGATCGCCGCGGCATCGCGCACCGGCTTGCGGAACTTCGGCCCCTCGCCGTCGACGAAATACAGCTCCAGGCCCATCGCGTCGGGGATGGTGAGGATGTCGGAGAACAGGATCGCCGCATCCAGCGGGAAGCGCCGCAGCGGCTGCAGGGTGACCTCGCAGGCCAGGTCGGGGTTCTTGGCCATCGCCAGGAAGCTGCCGGCCCGGGCGCGGGTGGCGCGGTACTCCGGCAGGTAGCGGCCGGCCTGGCGCATCAGCCAGACGGGGGTGTGGTCGACGGGCTCGCGCCGGAGGGCGCGCAGGAAACGGTCGTTCTTCAGCGGTGCGGACAAGACGTGATCCTTGCAAGGCGCGGCGGCGCGAGGCCGCGGGGGCTCAGCGCGGTGGTGGCGCGGTCGCGCCCTGGGCATAGACCAGCCGGAAGCCGCGCTTGAGCTGGGCGTCGCGGGCCTGCTCGAGCGCGCCCACCGCACTGGTCTGGTCGAGGAACTGTTCGCGGCGCACCTGGCTGCGGCCGCCGATCTGGCCGGATTCGCGCACCAGCGTCCAGCCGCCCAGCAGGTCGGGCTGGAGCATCAGCTGGACGAAGCGCGGGGCTTCACGTCCTTCGGCGGGTTGTTGCAGCAGCAGGCGCATAGGGCCATTGTACGGGGCGGCGGGCACGGAAGGCCGGCGCGGCGCGCCGCGCGGGGAGGGAACGCGCGGGTGGTTCAGCCGGCGCGCAGCACCGCCAGCACCGCGCTCTCCGGCACGTCGGACAGCACCTCGGCGCGGCCGGCACCGCGCCAGACGATGAAACGCAGTCCGCCGGCCTGCGCCTTCTTGTCCAGGCGCATGTGCGCCAGCAGCTGTTCCGGGTCGAGCCCGTCCGGCAGCGCAACCGGCAGGCCGAAGTGCTGCAGCAACGTGCGCAGGCGGTCGCCGTCGGTCGCAGGGGCCAGGCCCAGCGCTTCCGACAGCCGCGCCGCCAGCACCATGCCCACCGCCACCGCCTCGCCGTGGTTGAGCCCGCCATAGCCCTGCGCGGTCTCGATGGCATGCGCAAAGGTGTGGCCGAAGTTCAGCAGCGCGCGCTCGCCGTGCTCGAACGGATCGCGAGCCACGATCGTCGCCTTGTGCGCGCAGCTGCGCGCGATGGCGTCGGCCAGCGCCTGCTGGTCCATCGCCAGCAGCACCTCGGCGTGCTGTTCCAGCCAGTCCAGGAACGCGGCATCGCCAAGCGCGCCGTACTTGACCACCTCGGCCAGCCCGGCGCGCAGCTCGCGTGGCGGCAGCGTGGCCAGCACCGAGGTATCGGCGATGACCGCGCGCGGCGGATGGAAGGCGCCGACCAGGTTCTTGCCCCGTGGCAGGTCCACCGCGGTCTTGCCGCCGACCGAGGAGTCGACCATCGCCAGCAGCGAGGTGGGCAGCTGCACGCAGTCGATGCCACGCATCCAGCAGGCCGCGGCGAAGCCGGCGAGGTCACCGACCACGCCGCCGCCCAGCGCATACACGCAGGCATCGCGACGCGCCCCCAGCGTCGCCAGTGCATCGATGGCGCCGGCGAAGCCGTCGAGCGTCTTGGAGGCCTCGCCCGCCGGCAGCACGAACTCGCCGATCGCGATGCCGGGGCGCGCCCGCCGCAACGCCTCCGCCACCTGCGCGGCATAGCGCGGCGCGACCTGGCTGTCGCTGACCAGCAGCGCCTGGCTGCCGCGCAGCGGGCCGGCCAGCAGGGTGCCGTCGTCGAGCAGCCCGGGACCGATATGGATGCGATAGGGCGCGGTACCGCCGACGTCGACGGTGCGGGCTGGAGAGGGCATGCGGACAGCTTCCGGAGAGGGTGGGGCGACGGCCGGCAATGGCGCGGATGCGGTGCGCTGCCAGCGCTGGCCGAGCAGGCGTCCCAGCCGCGCGACCGCGACCGGTGGCGCGCAGCCGCCGGTGTCGAAGCGCAGGTCGGCGACCTCCCGATACAGCGGCTCGCGCGCGGACGCCAGCGTGCGCAGTACCTGTTCGCGGTCGCCATTGGCGAGCAGCGGGCGGGTGCGGTCGCGGGCCAGCCGCCGGAGCTGCTCCGCGGGTTCCACGTGCAGATACACGACGAAGGCGCGGCCGGCCATCGCGCGGCGGTTGTCGGGATCGAGCACCGCGCCACCTCCGCTGGCGAGCAGGAGTCCTTCGCCTGCCAGCAGGTCCGCCAGCACCTCGCGCTCGCGCAGGCGGAAACCCGCCTCGCCCTCGCACTCGAAGATGGTGGGAATCGTCGCGCCGGTGCGCTGTTCGACTTCGCGGTCGAGGTCCACGAACGCCAGCCCGAAGCGGCCGGCGAGGCGGCGGCCGATCGAGGACTTGCCGGCACCCATCGGGCCGACCAGGACGAGGTTGGGAGCGGGGTTCATGAGCACGCCATGGTAGGGCCTGCCCCCGGCCACGGCATCCGCCTGCAATCTTCAATGGAATCAGGCGGTGATCCGCGGCGAGCGCCGCGCGTCCAGCCGCACCAGCAGGTCCGCGCGTGGGGGCAGGGTGCGCAGTGCCTGGCGGCTGACGCGCTCGTAATGCTGGACGAAGCGGTCGCACTGCGCGCGGTCCATGCCGGGGTCGGCGGCGTTGCGCGCCTGGGCGGCGCACTCCTGTTCCCAGCGCCAGTCCGGCACCACCTCGAACCCCGGGGCCGCGAGCAGCAGCAGGCGGTCGATGCGCGACCACAGCGGCGGGTAGTCGCGTGCAAGCGCGTCGTTGCAATGGCGGCGCCAGACGCCATCGCGATCCTCGTCGCGTTCCAGCGCGTTGACCGGTCGCAGCAGGGCCGGCGCCGGTTCGGCGGGCGTGCCGAGGAACCAGCCCTCGAACACGACCAGATCGGCGCCTGCGACACGCGCCCACCCGTGCGCCGGCAGGCGGCGGTCGGCGAGCTTGTCGAAGCGCGGAATCGCCACGTCGTCGCCCTCGCGCAGGGCATCCAGCGTATGCAGGGCCAGCGGCAGGTCATGGGTGCCGGGCGGGCCGCGCGTCCGCAACAGGGGATGCACCTCGCGTGCGAGCGCCTCGCGCTGCGGGCGGTCGAGGTAGAAATCGTCGATCGACACCACCGCGATCCGCATGCCCGTGGCGCGCCCGGCCGCCGCAAGCTGCGCGGCCAGCGTGGACTTGCCGCTGCCCTGCAGGCCGCTGATGCCGTAGATCCGCACGCCAGCGCGGCGTGCATCGGCCAGCACGGCGTCCACCAGCGTCGCACCGAAGCCGCCGGGGGCGGGGTCTGCGTCGGCCGGATGCGTGCCCTGCGTCATCGGGCCACAATAGCCCGATGGACATCGACCCTCTCCACGCAGAAGCGCTGGCCACCTTCGACGTGCTGTTCGCCGAAGCCGCCCGCGCCGGCGAACCCGATCCCACCGCGATGGTGGTGGCCACGGCCGGCATCGACGCGCGCCCGTCGGCGCGCATGGTGCTGCTGAAGGCGCACGACGCCCGCGGATTCGTGTTCTACACCCACCTCGATGGGCGCAAGGGCCGCGAGCTGCAGGAAAACCCGCGTGCCGCGCTGCTGTTCCACTGGCCGCGCGTGCGCCAGGGCGTGCAGGTGCGCATCGAGGGCGAGGTGGCTCTGGTCGACGACGCCGAAGCGGATGCCTATTTCGCCAGCCGCCCGCGTGGCAGCCAAGTCGGTGCCTGGGCATCGCTGCAGTCCGAACCGCTGGCGTCTCCGGAGGAGTTCGCGCAGCGGCTGGCCGATACCGAAGCCGAGTTCGATGGCCGCGAGGTGCCGCGCCCGCCGCGCTGGGGCGGGCTGCGCGTGCGCCCGGAACGCATCGAGTTCTGGTACGGCGCGCAGTTCCGGCTGCACGAACGCTGGCTGTATTCCTGCGACCCCACCGACGCGTGGTCGAAGCGGATGCTGTTTCCTTGAAGGGCCAACCCGCCGGCCCGCAGCGCATCGTCTGCCTGACCGAGGAACCGACCGAGACGCTGTATGCGCTCGGCGCGCAGGACCGCATCGTCGGTATCAGCGGCTTCACCGTGCGCCCGCCGCAGGCGCGCCGCGAGAAGCCGAAGGTCAGCGCGTTCACCAGTGCCAAGGTGGAGGCGATCCTCGCGCTGAAGCCGGACCTCGCGATCGGCTTTTCCGACATCCAGGCCGATATCGCCGCCGAACTGGTGCGCCGCGGGGTGGAGGTGTGGATCGCCAACCATCGCAGCGTGGACGGCATCCTCGACTACATCCAGCGCCTGGGCGCGCTGGTCGGCCTGCCGGTGCAGGCGCGTGACTATGCCGACACCCTGCGCCGCGGCCTGGACACCATCGAGCGCCAGGCGGCAACGCTGGAACGGCGCCCGAAGGTCTACTTCGAGGAATGGGACGAGCCGATCATCACCGGCATCCGCTGGGTCGCCGAGCTGATCGGCATTGCCGGTGGCGATGACGTGTTCCCGGAACTCTCGGTCGAGCCGCTGGCAAAGGCACGCATCCTCGCGAATGGCGATCCGGTGATCGCACGGGCACCGGACATCATCCTGGGCTCGTGGTGCGGCAAGAAGTTCCGGCCCGAACGCGTGGCCGCACGACCGGGCTGGGAGGCGATCCCGGCGGTGCGCGATGGCGAGCTGCACGAGATCAAGTCGCCACTGATCCTGCAGCCCGGGCCGGCCGCGCTGACCGACGGGATCGGCGAAATCGCGGCGATCATCGCGCGCTGGTCGCAGCGACAGGCGCGCTCCGCCGGCTGACACGGGCTATCGCGCCCGTGCGCGGCTTGCGATGATGCGCGCCCTTCGAAAACGGAGCGCGCGATGAACCAGGCAACCATGCAGGACCTCGGCCGGCTGCTGCTGCGGCTTGCGGTCGGCGTGCTGGTGCTGCTGCACGGACTGGCCAAGCTGCGCACGGGGGTGCGCGGTATCGAGCGGATGGTGGAAGCGCACGGGCTGCCGGGCGAACTCGCCTGGCTGGTGCTGGTCGGCGAGATCGTGGCGCCCTTGATGCTCATCATCGGCCTGCACGCGCGCATCGGCGGCGTGCTGGTCGCGATCAACATGCTGGTGGCGATCTTCCTGGTGCACATGGGCGACCTCGGCCGAGTGAACTCGACCGGCGGCTGGGCGATCGAGCTGCAGCTGATGTTCCTCGCCGGCGCGCTGGCAGTGGCCCTGCTCGGCCCGGGACGATTCTCGGCGAACCAGCGCTAGGTCGCCTGTTCGCGCCGAGCTACCGGTAGACCTCGCGACTGAACTGCAGCCGCGTGACCTCGCCCTCGGCGGTGTGGGCTTCGACCAGGAAGCGCAACGTGTCGGGCGGCGTGACGCGAACGACGCCGATATGGTCGGTGAGTTCGCCTACAGCCACTTCGCGCAGCAGCACGTCGTGGCGCACGCCGCGCAGGTCGACCGCGCTGGCGCTCACCCGCGCCGGCACCGCGCGTTCGTCGGCGTCGTCGCCGCGACGCACGCCGACCATCAGCAGCAGGTTGCGGGGCCCGCGTTCGATCCGGTATTCGCGTGCGGCCGCTTCGCTCAGGGCCGAGGTGGGCACCACGCTGGCGCGCACGCTGAGGTCGCCGTTGCGGGCGACGGCCGGCGGCTCGGGCGCGCCCTGACCCGCGGGCGGGGTCGGCGCTGCTCCGCAGGCGGCGAGCGCGACCACGCAGGCCAGCACGCCGGCCATGCCGGATATCCGGGACATCGCGATCTCAGTCATTGGCGGCCGACAGTTCCTGCCCGCGCCGACGCGCCGCATCCACGGCATCCGCGACCAGGGTGCGCAGATCGCCGGCCTCGAAGGTCTCGAGTGCGGCCTGGGTGGTGCCATTGGGCGAGGTCACCCGGCGCCGCAGTTCGCCTGGCGCCTCCCCGGATTCGGCCAGCATGCGCGACGCCCCCAGCAGGGTCTGCTGGACCAGCAGGCGGGCGCTCGCGGCGGGCAGGCCCTGGGCGATCGCGGCCGCCTCCATCGCTTCGGCGAACAGGAACACATAGGCCGGGCCACTGCCCGAGACCGCCGTCACCGCGTCCATCAGCGCTTCGTCGTCGATCCATTCGGTGCGGCCGGTGGCGGCCAGCAGCGTCTCGGCCTGCGCGCGGCCCGCGGCATCGACGCGGTCATTGGCGTACAGGCCGGTCATCCCGGCGCCCAGCAGCGACGGGGTGTTGGGCATCGCCCGCACCACCGCCGCCGTGCCGCCCAGCCAGCGTTCGATCTGCGCAGTTGTGATGCCGGCTGCAACCGAGACCACCAGCGGTGTGCAGCCGCGCGCGGCGTCCCCCAGGCCCTCGCAGACACCGCGCAGCACCTGCGGCTTCACCGCCATCACCCAGACGTCGGCGTCCGCCACCGCCGCGGTCGCCTCGGCGAACGTGCTCACGCCGAAATCGGTCTCCAGGCCGGCACGGGTGGCCTCGCCCGGATCCGCCACGCGGATCGACCCCGCAGCGACGCCGCCGGCCACCAGGCCACCGATCAGGCTGCGGGCCATGTTGCCGCCGCCGATAAAGGCGACCGTGTGCCCGTCGCGCAGGGTGGGTTCGGGTGTGTTGGCCATGGGTCTCCTCGGGTTCTTCAGTCTTTCGGCGGGCGCGGGCCGAACAGGGCGGTGCCCACGCGCACCAGGGTCGCGCCTTCGGCGATCGCCTGCTCGAGGTCGTCGCTCATGCCCATCGACAGGGTATCGATGCGGGGGTGGTCCGCCGCCAGCGCGTCGAACAGCGCCCGCATGCGCGAGAACGCGGGGCGGCGCTGCTCAGGGTCGGAGTGCGGGGTGGGGATGGCCATCAGGCCGCGCAACCGCAGCGCGGGTTCGCCGGCGATGGCCTCCGCCAGCGCAGGAATGTTGTCGGGGCGGCAGCCGTGCTTGCCGGCTTCGCCGTCGACATTGACCTGCACCAGCACGTCGAGCGGCCGGGCCGGATCGCGCCACTGCGCGAGCGCGGCGACCAGCTTCGGGCGGTCCACGGTCTGCACCCAGTCGAACAGTTCCGCGGCGTGGCGCGCCTTGTTGGACTGCAGGTGGCCGATCAGATGCCATTCGATGCCCGTATCGCCAAGTGCCTCGATCTTGCCCGCGGCTTCCTGGACGTAGTTTTCGCCGAAGCCCGGGCGGTCCTCACCCAGGGCGCGTCGCAGCGCGGCCAGCGCTGCCACTTCGGCAGCGTCGCGGGTCTTGCTGACGGCCAGCAGCCGCGGCGGTGGCCGGCCGGCGGCGCGCGCGGCGTTGATGATCCTGTCTGCGACGCAGCGCAGGCGGTGTTCGTGATGGGGGTCTGGGGTCATCGCGGGGGCGTGCGGTGGGCGCGGGAAGCGTGCGCGCATCCGCTGGATTTACGGTGCGGTCCGGGCGCTATACTGCGCCGCAGGGGTGGGCGGATGCCAGTCGCAAGGCGCATCAGGCCCGATTTCGGCCGCGAGGTCGTGCGGCAAGGGGCAAGCAGGGGACACCATGGATATCGCCGAACTGTTGGCGTTTTCGGTCAAGAACAAGGCATCGGACCTGCATCTGTCGGCAGGCCTGCCGCCGATGATCCGCGTCGACGGCGACGTGCGCCGGATCAACATCCCCGCACTCGACCACAAGCAGGTGCACGCGCTGGTCTACGACATCATGTCGGACAAGCAGCGCCGCGATTACGAGGAATTCCTCGAGGTCGACTTCTCGTTCGAGATCCCGGGCCTGGCGCGCTTCCGTGTCAACGCGTTCAACCAGAACCGTGGCGCCGGCGCGGTGTTCCGTACCGTTCCCTCCGAAGTGCTGACGCTGGAAGACCTCGGCTGCCCGCCGGTGTTCCGCCAGCTGATCGACCAGCCGCAGGGCCTGATCCTGGTGACCGGGCCGACCGGTTCCGGCAAGTCCACCACGCTCGCGGCGATGGTCGACCACATCAACAAGAACGAATACGGGCACATCCTCACCATCGAGGATCCGATCGAGTTCGTGCATACCTCGCAGAAGTGCCTGATCAACCAGCGCGAGGTGCACCGCGACACCCACGGCTTCAACGAGGCACTGCGCTCGGCGCTGCGCGAGGACCCGGACTACATCCTGGTCGGCGAAATGCGAGACATGGAGACCATCCGCCTCGCGCTGACCGCCGCGGAGACCGGCCACCTGGTGTTCGCGACCCTGCACACCTCGTCGGCGGCCAAGACCATCGACCGCATCATCGACGTGTTCCCCGCCGGCGAGAAGCCGATGGTGCGCTCGATGCTGTCGGAGTCGCTGCGCGCGGTGATCAGCCAGGCGCTGCTGAAGAAGGTCGGCGGCGGCCGCACCGCAGCCTGGGAAATCATGGTCGGCATCCCGGCGATCCGGAACCTGATCCGCGAGGACAAGGTCGCGCAGATGTACTCGGCGATCCAGACCGGCCAGCAGCACGGCATGATGACGCTCGACCAGCACCTGCAGGACCTGGTCAAGCGCGGACTGATCACCCGCGCGCAGGCCAGGGACTACGCCAAGGACAAGCGCACGTTCGAGTGACGCCGGACCGGCGGATCCGCTCGATGGATCCGCACACAGCCACGGTGCGCGGCGGCGTGACGCACGCGACGCCCGCAGGAGCCACACATGAGCAGCATCGACTTCACCTCGTTCCTCAAGCTGATGGCCCACCAGAAGGCCTCGGACCTGTTCATCACCGCCGGCATGCCGCCGTCGATCAAGGTGCACGGCAAGATCTCGCCGGTAACCCAGAACCCGCTGACGCCGCAGCAGGCGCGCGACCTGGTGCTCAACGTGATGACGCCCGCGCAGCGCGAGGAATTCGAGAAGACCCACGAGTGCAACTTCGCCATCGGCGTGTCCGGCGTGGGCCGCTTCCGCGTGTCGTGCTTCTACCAGCGCAACCAGGTGGGCATGGTGCTGCGCCGGATCGAGACCAAGATCCCGACCGTCGAGGAGCTCAACCTGCCGCCGATCATCAAGACGCTGGCGATGACCAAGCGCGGCATCATCATCTTCGTCGGTGCCACCGGCACGGGTAAGTCCACGTCGCTGGCGGCGATGATCGGCTACCGCAACCACAACTCGACCGGCCACATCATCACCATCGAGGATCCGATTGAGTTCGTGCACAAGCACGAGGGCTGCATCATCACCCAGCGCGAGGTCGGTATTGACACCGACAGCTGGGAGAACGCGCTGAAGAACACCCTGCGCCAGGCGCCGGACGTGATCATGATCGGCGAGGTGCGCACCCGCGAGGGCATGGACCACGCCATCGCCTTCGCCGAGACCGGGCATCTCGTGCTGTGCACGCTGCATGCGAACAACGCCAACCAGGCGATGGACCGCATCATCAACTTCTTCCCCGAGGACCGTCGCAGCCAGCTGCTGATGGACCTCTCGCTCAACCTCAAGGGCGTGGTCGCGCAACAGCTGATCCCGACGCCCGATGGCAAGGGCCGCCGCGTGGCGATGGAAGTCCTGCTCGGCACGCCGCTGGTGCAGGATTACATCCGCGACGGCGAAGTGCACAAGCTGAAGGATGTCATGAAGGAATCCACCAACCTCGGCATGAAGACCTTCGACCAGAGCCTGTTCGAGCTCTACCAGGCCGGCGAGATCTCCTACGAGGACGCGTTGCGCTATGCCGACTCCGCCAACGAGGTGCGCCTGCGCATCAAGCTCGCCCAGGGCGGTGACGCCCGCACGCTGAGCCAGGGCCTGGACGGGGTGGAGATCGCCGAGCTCCGCTGATCGCGGAGTTCATGCCAGGGGCGGATGCCGCGAAGCGAGTGGCGGGCCTTGCGGTGCCACCACCGCGGATGGCCCCGTGCGCAACGCCACGCGTCGTGCGAGTTCCTGCGCGTCGTAGGGCGCGTGGGTCTTGATGTCGTTGTCGAAATAGCAGTAGACGTCGCGCGGGACCCGGTTCGGCGCCGGCCCGCCGGCACGGCGTGCGCCACGCGGTTCCGTGCCGCGCGTCCATGCGGCGATGCGTCGCGCCCAGTCGTCGAGCGCGTCATCGCTGTAGCCGCTGGCGTACAGCTCCTCGTCGCCGTGCAGGCGCAGGTAGACGAAATCCGCGGTCAGGTCCTCCAGCAGCGGCCAGCGCCCTGCGGTGTCGGCAACCACCAGTGCAACCCCGTATTCGCGCAGCAGGTCGACGAAGCCCGGGTTGTTGAAGCTTGCATGCCGCACTTCCAGTGCATGGCGTAGCGGCCGTTGCGCATCGGTGGTGAGCGCGCAGCGCCCCTGCATGCGCGAGGTCTCGCGCTGGCGGGCCAGTGCGACCGCCTGGTCGGTATCGCGCGGCAGCACCGCGAGGAAGCCGCGCAGGCGCTCTTCGTCGTACAGGAAATTCGGCGGCAGCTGCCACAGGATCGGACCGAGCTTCGGCCCCAGCCGCAACAGGCCTGACGAAAGGAAGTTGGGTTCTTCGCGGATCAGCGGGGAGCCTTCAAGGACCGCCCTTACCCTTGAGGCCTGATTTTCAGGGCTCAGGGGTGAGGTCATGCTGGACCGCAAGACGATTGAGAAGCTTGGGGCTGGGAAGGCTACCGGGTGGAGCGGATCGCGTGGCCTGAGGGTGACAGTCGAATCGTCACGATCTACCTCAAGCCGTCATCACGGACGATGTATTGCGTGCATTGCGGCAGCCGATGCCGGCA
>NZ_JAIWPS010000011.1:0-139622 GCF_021191595.1 Alterluteimonas muca | reverse complement strand
GGAACTCGCCGCCGAAACGCTCCGCGCCCACCTTCGTCAGCGCCGCCGTCAGCGTCGTCTTGCCGTGGTCGACGTGACCGATCGTGCCCACGTTCACGTGGGGCTTGGTGCGCTCGAACTTGCCCTTGGCCATGATTGGTATCTCGATTGAACGGTTGGATGTGTCGGTTGGATCGGGGGGCGGCGGAAATGGTGCTCACGAAAGGAATCGAACCTTCGACCTCCTCCTTACCAAGGAGGTGCTCTACCGACTGAGCTACGTGAGCACGGGTGTTCCCGCTCCTTCCTGCCCTGCGCGATGCTTCTGGCATCGCCCGGCGCTTCCTGCGCCTCTGTAGAACCCGTGGATGGTGGCGGCGCTGTCGCGAGACGTCAATGGAGCGGGAGACGGGAATCGAACCCGCACCATCAGCTTGGAAGGCTGAGGTTCTACCATTGAACTACTCCCGCGGACTGCGGAGCCGCACACCCCGCATGCGATGGACTGCCTGCGGTTGGAACTGTTGCGGACCGTCGGACGGACCGCGATGCAACGTGGTGGAGGGAGGTGGATTCGAACCACCGAAGGCGTAAGCCAGCAGATTTACAGTCTGCCCCCGTTGGCCGCTTGGGTATCCCTCCGGAACCGGCCCGTAGGCCAGAACAGAGCCCGCAATTCTGGACTGACACCCCGGGGCTGTCAACGCCTGTACAGGCTTCCGGGACAACTTTTTCACGCCTGCGCCGATCACGCGGCGCTTTGCCGGACGCGGGTTGCGGAACCGCACGCATTGCCAGGCTGCCCGCGCGCGTCGCGCATGGGCTGCCGGGCCCGGATCCGCGTGCGCAGCCGCTCAGACGTTGAAGCGGAAATGCATGACGTCGCCATCCTTGACGATGTAGTCCTTGCCCTCCAGCCGCCACTTGCCCGCCTCCTTGGCACCGGACTCGCCGTTGTAGCGGATGAAGTCGTCGTAGCCGACCACTTCCGCGCGGATGAAGCCCTTCTCGAAATCGGTGTGGATCACCGCGGCGGCCTGCGGCGCGGTGGCGCCGACCTTCACCGTCCACGCGCGCACTTCCTTGACGCCGGCGGTAAAGTAGGTCTGCAGGTCCAGCAGGCCGTACGCCGCGCGGATCACCCGGTTGAGGCCCGGCTCGTCGAGGCCCAGGTCGGTCAGGAATGCATCGCGGTCTGCGTCCTCGAGCTGCGAGAGCTCTTCCTCGATCGCCGCCGACACCGGCACGACCTCCGCACCCTCGCCCGCCGCGCGCGCGCGCACGGCGTCGAGGTGCGGGTTGCTCTCGAAGCCGTCCTCCAGCACGTTGGCGATATAGAGCACCGGCTTGGCGGTCAGCAGGAACAGGTCGCGGATCGCGGCGCGGTCGTCATCCGACAGCGCCAGCGCGCGTACCGGCTGGCCGTCGGCCAGGCTCTTCTGCACGCGGCCGAGCACCTCGGCGCGGGCCTTCGATTCCTTGTCGCCGGTCTTGGCCGAACGCTCGGCACGCTGCAGCGCGCGCTCCACCGAGTCGAGATCGGCGAGCGCGAGTTCGGTGTCGATGGTCTCGATATCGGCGATCGGATCCACCCGGTTGTTGACGTGGATGACGTCGGGGTTCTCGAAGCAGCGCACCACGTGGGTGATGGCGTCGACCTCGCGGATATGGGCCAGGAACTTGTTGCCCAGCCCTTCGCCGCTGGCCGCACCGGCCACCAGCCCGGCGATGTCGACGAACTCGACGGCCGTGGGCACGACCTTCTGCGGCTTGATGATGTCGGCCAGCGCGTTCAGGCGCGGGTCCGGCACCGGCACCACGCCGACGTTGGGCTCGATGGTGCAGAAGGGGAAGTTGGCCGCGGCGATGCCGGCCTTGGTCAGTGCGTTGAAGAGGGTCGACTTGCCGACGTTCGGCAGGCCGACGATGCCGCATTTGATGCCCATGACGTCCGGAACCTGGATTGGGAATTCGGGATTCCGCGCTCGATGCAGGCAGCGCCTGATCGAACCCGGAATCCCCAATGCCTAATCCCGCCCGGTATGCAGCCTGGTCATCGCATCCATGAAGTTGCCCTCCACCGCCAGCGGCAGCACGTCGAGTGCATCGTCGATCGCGCGTGCGATCAGCACGTCGTCATCCGCACTCGCGCGTCCAAGTACCCAGGGTGTCACCTTGTCCTTGCTGCCGGGATGGCCGATACCGACCCGCAACCGGTGGAAACGTGCGTGGCCGAGCAGTCGCGTGATGTCACGCAGCCCGTTCTGCCCGCCGTGGCCGCCATCGAACTTCAGCCGCGCGGTGCCGGGCGGCAGGTCGAGCTCGTCATGTGCGACCAGGGTGGACCCGGGTTCGATCTTCCAGAACTGCAACGCGGCCAGCACCGACTTGCCCGAGAGGTTCATGAACGTCGCCGGCCGCAGCAGCCTGACCGACTGCCCGCCGATCTCGACCCGGGCGGTCTCGCCGAACAGCTTCGAATCCACGGCGAAGCGGCCGCCGAAACGCTCGGCGACGGCATCGACGAAACGGAACCCGGCGTTGTGCCGGGTCCGCTCGTAGTCGCGGCCCGGATTGCCCAGGCCGACGATGAGACGCAATCCTTCCATTACGCAGGCTGCGGGCGCGGCACGTGGCCACGCCCGCGTGCCGGTCACTCGGCCTTGTCGCCTTCCGCGCCTTCCTCGGCATCGTCGGCGGCTTCCACGCGGGCGTGGCGGGCCACGGCGATTGCGGGGTTGTGCGACTCGTCGATCGGGGTGGCGGGCTGCACGCCCTCCGGGAACACCACGTCCGACATGTGCACGGTGTCACCGACGTTCATGTTGCCGAGGTCGACCTCGATGTTCTCCGGCAGCTTGCCCGGCAGGCACAGCACTTCGATCTCGTTGAGTTCCTGCGTCACCACCACGCCCGCGGTCTTGCCGGCCGGCGAGGTGTCGACGTTGACCAGGTGCACCGGGACGCTGGCGCGGATCGCCTCGTTCTCGTTCACGCGCTGGAAGTCCAGGTGCATGATCAGCTGGCGGTACGGGTGGCGCTGCATGTCACGCAGCAGCACCTTCTGCACCTGGCCGTCGAGGTTGAGGTCGAGGATCGACGAGTAGAACCACTCGTTCTGGCTGGCCAGCCAGACCTTCTCGTGGTCGAGCTGGATGTTGACGGGGTCGATGCCACCGCCGTAGACGATGGCCGGGATCTTCGCGGCGTGGCGGAGGCGGCGGCTCGCACCCTTCCCCCCGTCCTCGCGGCGCTCGACCTTGATTTCATGCGTAGACATGTTGATTCACTACCCTGGTTGGAAGACCGCCGGGTGGCGGTCGGTGTGGGCAGCCCCGCGACCAGGGCTGCCCTCGAATGCCGCGCACGCGCAGGCGTGCACGGCGGAAACTGGAAGTTCAGTCGACGTAGAGCGAGCTGACCGATTCGCCGAAGGCCACGCGGCGGATGGTCTCGGCCAGCAACTCTGCGACGCTGAGCTGGCGGATCCGGCCACAGGCACGCGCGGCCTCCGACAGCGGGATGGTGTCGGTGACCACCAGCTCGTCGAGCTGCGACTTCGAGATGTTGTCGATCGCCGCGCCCGACAGCACCGGATGGGTGCAGTAGGCCACGACCTTGGTGGCGCCGTTCTCCTTCAGCGCCGCGGCGGCCGCGCACAGGGTGCCTGCGGTGTCGACGATGTCGTCGACCAGCACGCAGGTCTTGCCCTGCACGTCGCCGATGATGTTCATCACCGTGGCCACGTTGGCGCGCGGGCGGCGCTTGTCGATGATCGCGAGGTCGGCATCGTCCAGGCGCTTGGCGATCGCGCGGGCGCGCACCACGCCGCCGACGTCCGGGCTCACCACCACCATGTTGTCGGTGCCGTGCGCGCGCCAGATGTCGGCCAGCAGCAGCGGCGAGGCGTAGACGTTGTCGACCGGGATGTCGAAGAAGCCCTGGATCTGGTCGGCGTGGAGATCGACGGTGAGCACGCGGTCGGTGCCCACCGAACCGATCATCTTCGCCGCCACCTTGGCGGTGATCGGCACGCGCGAGGAGCGCATGCGACGGTCCTGGCGGGCGTATCCGAAGTACGGGATCACCGCGGTCACGCTGGCCGCGCTGGCGCGCTTGAGCGCGTCGACCAGCACCGCGAGCTCGACCAGGTGCTCGGCACTCGGTGCACAGGTCGGCTGCAGCACGAACACTTCCTGCCGGCGCACGTTCTCCTCGATCTCGACCTGCACTTCGCCGTCGGAGAATTTCGACACCAGCGCCTTGCCGAGCCGCGTGCCGAGTTCACGGCAGACCGACTGCGCAAGGGGCTTGTTGGCATTGCCTGAGAAGATCAGGAGGTTGCGATCTTCTTTCATGATGACGACTCCGCTCCGCTCTGACCGTGGCGGGATGTGGGGGAGGAACGCCGCGGACGGCGATGGCAGGGGCGGCAGGATTCGAACCTGCGAATGCCGGGATCAAAACCCGGTGCCTTAACCACTTGGCGACGCCCCTGTTGAATCGGGATGACCAGCCTTCCGGCTGCTCGATGGAATCGGGAAGAGGCCCCATGACCTGCTCCCGACCCCGGGATCACTGCCCCAGTGCGTCCAGCAGCGGCGAGCGCGCCGCACCGGCCACCACCCGGGCCCTGAGGCCCGCGGGCAACGCGGAAAGCGCGGCTTCGGCGCCCTCGCGGCTGGCGAATTCGACGAAGCAGCCGCTGCCGGTGCCGGTCAGCCGCGCGCGGCCGACCTGCGACAGCGCGACGAGCGCGGCATCCACGGCCGGCTCGCGGCGACGCAGCACCGGCTCGAACACGTTGCCGAGCGGAGCACCCGAAGCGAAGCCCGGTATTGTCGCGGGCGCGGCATTACGCGTCAATTCGGGGTCCGCGAACAGCGCCGCGGTCGGCACCGACACCCCCGGGTCCACCAGCAGGTACCAGGCGGGCGGCAGGTCGATCGGCGTCAGCCGCTCGCCCACGCCCTCGGCCCAGGCGTTGTGGCCATGCACGAACACCGGGACGTCGGCACCCAGACGCAGGCCCAGTGCGGCCAGCCGGTCGCGGGGCCAGCCCAGCCCCCAGAGGCGGTCGAGCGCGAGCAGGACGGTCGCGGCATCCGACGATCCGCCGCCGAAGCCGCCACCGGCGGGGATGCGCTTTTCGATGCAGATGTCCACACCAAGGCTGACTTTCGCCTCTTTTTGCAGGAGTTCTGCCGCGCGCACCAGCAGGTCGTCATGCGCATCCAGCCCGGGGAGCGTCTCGCCGACGCGGTGGATGCGCGGGTCCGCACGCGGGCGCAGGAACACCGTATCGCCCCAGTCCAGCAGCCGGAAGGCGGTCTGCAATTCGTGGTAGCCGTCGGGCCGGCGCCCGGTCACGAGCAGGAACAGGTTGAGCTTCGCCGGCGCCGGCCATGCACTCCAGCCGTGACCCGGATCCGCTGTGACCGTCACAGCGAGTCCGGCGTATCGCCCAGCTGCCAGGCGTCGACGAGGAGCCGCACGCGGGCATCGTCGCGCTGTGCGTTGATGCGCAGCGGCAGGCCCCCGGCCACGCCCGCGGCGTCCGCCTGCCATGCCGGGTAATCGATGGTCCAGCCATCCTGGTGCAGGCGCAGCAGCTGGCCGGTAGCGTCGTATTCGACCTGGGCGGGGCCGAAGCGCGCCGGGTCGGCACGCATGCCCGCGGCCCAGTCCGCGAGCGCGCCGACCGGAATCTCGAGCCCGGTGGCGTCGCGGACCAGCGACTCCGCATCCGCACCTTCACGCGGCCCGCCCTCGAGGCCATCGATGCGTGCGCGGCCGTCGGCGTGGCCCAGCAGGCTCCAGCTCTGGCGGGTGACCGGGGCGCTCAGCGTCACCCGGTACTCGCCGCCCTGCTGCCGCCATTCGATCCGGCCATTGCCGCCCTCGCGGCCCCGGGCCAACGCGACGCGACCATTGAAGGCGATCACCGGCTGCGCGCGCAGCGCCTGCTCGCGCGCCGCCAGCCGTGCCTGCGCGGCATCCAGTTCGGCGCCCACGAGTACCGCCGCAGCCGGCGCGGCGACCTGCCGGGTGGTGGCGCAACCCGCAAGCACCAGCAGCGCCAGCGCGATCACGACAAGGCGCGCGCTCACAGCTCCGCCCCGGTGGATTCCAGCGCACGGCGCAGCGAGCGGTTCTCCGGATCGAGCGCCATCGCCTTGCGGAAATACTCGCGCGCCTCGTCACGGCGACCCATCACCCACAGCACCTCGGCCACGTGGGCGGCGACCTCCGGATCCTTCATCAGCGTCCATGCGCGCCGCAGCTCCACCAGCGCCTCGGCGTTGCGCCCGAGGCGATAGAGCACCCAGCCGTAGCTGTCGACGATGGCGGCGTTGTCGGGCTCGGCCACGCGCGCGCGGTCGATCAGCTCCAGCGCCTCGCGATAGCGGTCGGTGCGGTCGGCCAGCGTGTAGCCCAGTGCATTGAGCGCGGCCACGTTCTCCGGCTCCATCACCAGGATGCGGCGCAGATCGGCCTCGGCACGCGGGATGTCGTCGCGGCGCTCCCACATCAGCGCGCGTGAATACAGCAGGGCGCCGTCGTCGGGATGCGCGCCCAGACCGCGGGCATACGCATCGGCCTCCGCATCGGGGCGCTCGTCGGCGCGGTGCAGCTCGGCCTCGAGCAGGTAGGCATCGCGGCGCAGCTCGTCGTCGGCCGAAGCGTCCCCCTGCAGCGCGCGCAGCGCGGCGAAGGCATCGTCGTGGCGATCGAGGTCGTGCAGCACCTTGGCGGTGCGCAGCCGCGCGACCCGCCGCGGCTCGCCACCCGGCACGCTGGCATACCACTCCAGCGCATCCTC
This sequence comes from Alterluteimonas muca, assembly GCF_021191595.1. Taxonomy (NCBI): domain Bacteria; kingdom Pseudomonadati; phylum Pseudomonadota; class Gammaproteobacteria; order Lysobacterales; family Lysobacteraceae; genus Alterluteimonas; species Alterluteimonas muca. The sequence continues at coordinate 132,820 of NZ_JAIWPS010000011.1, read as the reverse complement.
GTGACGCTCCAGGTATTCGGCGATCTGCCCCAGCATCAGCCGCCAGCCGGGCTCCGGCGACGCGTCCTGCTCGCGCAACTCGTCATACAGCGCGCCCAGCGCCTCGCGGTCCTCGGCCTTCACCAGCAGCGATGCGCGCAAGCCGTAGCTGCGCGTGTCCTGCGGGCCGATCGCCATCACCCGCGCCGATTCCAGCGGTGCGCCCAGCGCGTCGTACTCGGCGGCAATCGCCAGTCGCAGTTCCGGCGACAGCCGCGCCTGGTCCTCCACCCGCGCCAGTGCCTCGCGTGCGCCCTCGAGGTCGCCATCGGCACGCAGCTTCGATGCGCGCAACAGCGCGACCCGCGGTTCGTCGGGGAAGCGCTGCATCACCTCGTCCAGGATGCGCGCGGAAATATCACCGCCCAGCTGCTGCGACAGGCCACCGAAGGCCAGCCATGCCTGCAGATCGTCGGGAATCGCATCGGCATCCACCAGCCTGCGGACCATCCGCGCGGCGTCCTCCGGCTCGCGGTGACCGGCGCTGATCGCCGCCAGCGCGTGCCGCCATCCGGCGGGATCCGGATCGGCCAGCAGCGCCACCAGCTGGCGGCGCGCGGCGCGCTCGCGGCCGCTGCGCAGCAGCCAGGTTGCCTCGATGCCCTGCATCGCCAGCGTGGGCGGCGCGCTGCGCTTCCACAGCGCCAGCGCCTCGCCGGCACGCGCGTCGTCGTTGGCCAGCAGCGCGATGCGGGTCGCGCGCTCCGACAGCGCCGGATCGTCCGGCGCCGCGCGCGCCGCGCGCAGATAGGCGTCGGCGGCCTCGTCGAGACGACCGGCCTGCAGCGCGAATTCGGCCGCCATGGTCGCGCCGAGCAGTTCGCCGGAGGCCGGTTCACGGGCGGAAACAGCGCCCGCGGCCAGCGCGATCGCAAGCACCAGGGCGGCGGGGCGCAGGGCTGAACGGGACCAGTCAGGCATTGGCGGCGTAGTGGCCGTAAAATACGGCGGTTCGCCAGCAAGCTTATCGCAAGCCCCTGAACGCGCGGTCCCCGTTTCCATGAGTCTTCTCGCCCTCGGCATCAACCACCAGAGCGCGCCGGTCGCCCTGCGCGAACGGGTGGCGTTTGCCGAACATGCGCTGCCGGAGACGCTGCGCTCGCTGCGTGCGATGCCGGAAGTACGCGAGGCCGCGCTGCTGTCGACCTGCAACCGCACCGAACTCTACGCAGTGGCCGATGACGGCGGCGAGGCGCTGGCTCGCTGGCTGGCGCTGCGCCCCGACGCCGACCTCAGCGCATATCTGTATGTCCACCAGGGCGGCGACGCCGCGCGCCACCTGTTCCGCGTGGCCACCGGGCTGGATTCACTGGTGCTGGGGGAGCCGCAGATCCTGGGCCAGGTGAAACAGGCCTGGGCCGCGGCACGTGAAGCGGGCACCCTCGGCAGCGAGCTCGACCGCCTGTTCCAGCATGCGTTCGTCACCGCCAAGCGTGCGCGCAGCGAAACCCGCATCGGCAACAGCCCGGTGTCGGTGGCGTCGCTGGCGGTGCGGCTGGCGCAGGAATCGTTCACCCGGCTGTCGGAATCGACCGTGCTGCTGATCGGCGCCGGCGAGACCATCGAACTTGCCGCGCGCCATCTGGTGCAGGCCAGGGCGCAGCGGCTGCTGGTCGCCAACCGCACCCTCGCCCATGCGCAGGCGCTGGCCTCGCGGCATGGCGGGGTGGCCCTGCCGCTGGAGGAACTCGACCGTCACCTGTCCCAGGCCGACCTGGTGTTCTCCGCCACCGCCAGCCGCGAGCCGGTGCTGCACCGGGGCCAGGTCGAGGCCGCGTTGCGGGCGCGCCGGCACAAGCCGATGCTGCTGATGGACCTGGCGGTACCGCGCGACATCGCACCCGACGTGGCCGACCTCAAGGACGCCTACCTCTACACCGTCGACGACCTCGAGCGCGCGGTGGAGGACAACCGCCGCAACCGCCGCGAGGCCGCCGACGCCGCCGAGGCGATCATCGACCTGCAGGTCACGCGCTACCACGAGGTGCTGGCCGCCAGCGCCTTCAATGCACCGCTGCGGCTGCTGCGCGAGCATGGCGAGCAGGCGCGCAATGAAGCCCTGGCACGCGCGCGCCAGCAGCTGGCCGCCGGCAAGGACCCCGACGCGGTGCTCGAACACCTCGCCCACGCGCTCACCAACCGCCTGCTGCACCTGCCGACCGCCGCGGTGCGCGAGACCGCCGCGGGCGGGAACCCCGAACTCGCCCGTGCGATCGAACGCGCGCTGCGCCCGGCGGCCACGTCCGCCACCCTGCCCGACTCCATTGCCGATGCTGCCGACCCTGCGCCGCAAGCTTGAGGCGCTGGCGGAACGTCGCGAGGAACTGGAACGGCTGCTGGCCGACCCCGGGATCGCGGCCGACCAGCAGCGCTTCCGCGCCCTGTCGCGCGAGTTCTCGCAGCTCGAACCGCTGTCGACCGCGCTCGCCGCCGAACAGCAGGCCCGCACCGACCTCGACGGCGCGCTGGCGCTGCGCGACGACCCGGAGCTGGCCGCGCTGGCCGACGAGGAGATCGCCGCCAGCCAGGCGCGCCTGGATGCGCTCGATGCCGAGCTCATGGCGCTGCTGGTGCCGCGCGATGCCCGCGACGAGGGCGGCCTGTACCTGGAGATCCGCGCCGGCACCGGCGGCGACGAGGCGGCGATCTTCGCCGGCGACCTGCTGCGCATGTACACGCGATACGCCGAGCGCCAGGGCTGGCGGGTCGAGGTGGAATCGGCCAGCCCCGGCGAGCACGGGGGTTTTCGCGAGGTGATCGCGCGCGTCGAAGGTGCCGGCGCCTACGCGCGACTGAAATTCGAATCCGGCACCCACCGCGTGCAGCGCGTACCGGAGACCGAATCGCAGGGGCGCATCCACACCTCGGCGGCCACCGTGGCGATCATTCCGGTGGAAGAGGATGGCGAGCCGATCGAACTCAACCCTGCCGACCTGAAGGTGGATACCTTCCGCTCGTCGGGTGCCGGCGGCCAGCACGTCAACAAGACCGACTCGGCGATCCGCATCACCCACGTGCCGAGCGGGCTGGTGGTGGAGTCGCAGACCGAGCGCAGCCAGCACGCCAACCGCGACAAGGCGATGAAGCGCCTGCGCGCGATGCTGGCCGAAGCGGAGGCGGCACGCCGCACGGCGGCCACCGCGGCCAGCCGCAAGCTGCAGGTGGGCAGCGGCGACCGCAGCCAGCGCATCCGCACCTACAACTACCCGCAGGGGCGGATCACCGACCATCGCGTCGACGGGCTCACGCTCTACGACCTGCCCAACGTGCTGGAAGGCGCCCTCGACCCGCTGGTCGACCGCCTGCTGCAGGAACACCAGACCGAGGAGCTGGCGCGGCTGGCCGAAGCCGGCTGAGGCCGCTCCCGCCCGGCACGCACCGCGCCGCGTTCCGGAGCGCATCGCGACGCTGGCAGCTTTGCGCGCTGACGAACGCCGTGCGCGCAGGTACGCCTGGCTGCAGCGACGCAACCGGCGACGCCCGTGCTCGTCGAGGCTGCAGCGCGGCGCCCGACGGATGACAGGCCGGCCGCGACACGCGAGCATGACCGGCCGTTTTTCCGGATCCTCGCCGCCGATGACACAGCAACACCCCGACCCGCGCATCGAGGCCCGTCTCGCCGTGCAACGCACGCCCGACGATGCAATGGCGTGGATCCTGCTGTCCGACGTCGAACTCGGCGCCGGCGATGCACGCAATGGCGCCGGTGCGGCGCAGCGCGCGCTGCAGCTGGCGCCTGGCCACCCGGAAGCGCTGGCCCGGCTCGGTCGCGGGCTGTGGATGCTCGGTCGCCATCGCGAAGCCGCACAGGCGCTGCGCGCCGCGGCGCACAACGCGCCGGGGCATGCCGGGATCGCGGTCTGGCTCGGCCATGCACTGGAGGATGCAGGCGACGCCGAGGCCGCCAACGACGCCTACGGCCGTGCGCACGCGCTGGCGCCGGAGCATCCGCAGATCGCCGCCTACCTGCTGGCGTGGCGGCGCCGGCTGTGCGACTGGCGCGGCATCGATGCGCTGTCGCGGCAAGTACGCGCCGCCGTCGCCAACGGTGACGGCGCGGTCGAACCGTTCGCCTTCCTCAGCGAGGACGCCAGCGCCGCGGAGCAGCTGGCGTGCGCGCGCCTGCGCGCCGGCGCGGTGGCCACGCAGGTGCGCATGCTGCCACCGGCACCGGCGCGCACCGCTGCGCGTTTGCGCGTGGGCTTCATGTCGAATGGTTTTGGCGCCCACCCGACCGGCCTGCTGACGGCGGCGTTCTTCGAGGCGCTGCGCGCGCACGACGCCGTGGACATCCACCTGTTCGCGCTCACTGCCGATGACGGCAGCATCATCCGCCGCCGGCTGCAGGCCTCGGCGCATGCGCTGCATGATGTCGGCGACCGCCCGCATGCGGAGATCGCCGGGCGCATCCGCGAGGCCGACCTCGACGTGCTGTTCGACCTGCGCGGCTGGGGCGGCGGTGGGCGTCCCGAGGTGCTGGCGATGCGCCCGGCGCCGCTGCAGGTGAACTGGCTGGCCTACCCCGGTACAAGCGGCGCGCCGTGGATCGACTACGTGCTCGCCGACCGCATGGTGTTGCCCGAGAACCTCGCCGTGCATCATTCCGAACAGCCGGCCTGGCTGCCGCGCTGCTTCCAGCCATCCGACACCCGCCGTGACGTGCCGCCGGCGCCGACCCGCGCCGAGTGCGGGCTGCCGGACGCCGGCATCGTGTTCTGCTGCTTCAACAACAGCTACAAGCTCAACCCGGCGTCGTTCTCGCGGCTGATGGCGGTGCTGCGCCGGGTGCCGGGCAGCGTGCTGTGGCTGCTGTCGGGGCCGGGCGAGGCCGACTGCCGCCTGCGCGAAGCCGCACAGGCGGAAGGCGTCGATCCAGCGCGACTGGTGTTCATGCCCAAGCAACCGCAGGCAGCCTATCTCGCACGCCTGCAGCTCGCCGACCTGTTCCTCGACTGCAATCCGTACAACGCCCACACTACCGCGTCCGATGCGCTGTGGGCGGGATGCCCGGTGCTGACCCGGCCGGGCGCCACGTTCGCCGCACGCGTGGCCGCGAGCCTCAACCACCATCTCGGCCTGTACGAGCTCAATGTCGACGACGACGCCGCATTCGTCGCGCTGGCCACCGCACTCGGCAACGACCCTGCGCGCCTGGGTGCGCTGCGAGCGCGCGTCGCGGACCTGCGCGAACGTTCCGGGCTGTTCGACATGGGCGGCTTCGCGCGCGACTTCGCACGCATCGTCGTGGCGATGGTCGAGCGCCAGCGTCGTGGCGAGGCGCCGGCACCGCTGTCACTGGCCGAGGGCTGAAGCCCGGCTCCGGGTCAACGCGGCCGCGCGCAGCCGTTTTCCGGGGACGCACGGGCGTGCACGCAGGCACCCCCGGCCGTGCCGCTTCCCCGCTCACATGTGCATGGCTACCCTGCCCCGCATGAGTGCATCCGACGGCTTCATCCCGCTTTCCATCTGCGTGCTGACGGTCTCCGACAGCCGCACACCGGCCGACGACCGCTCCGGGGACTACCTCGCCGGCGCGATCGAAGTCGCCGGCCACCGCCTTGCCGCTCGCGCACTGCTGCCCGACGACCGCTATCTCCTGCGCGCGGCGGTGTCGCAATGGATCGCCGACCCCGCGATCGATGGCGTGCTGGTCACCGGCGGCACCGGCTTCACCGGCCGCGACGCCACCCCGGAAGCGCTGCTGCCGCTGCTGGACAAGCAGATGCCCGGCTTCGGCGAGCTGTTCCGCGCGATCAGCTTCGAAGAGATCGGCACGGCATCGCTGCAATCACGGGCGTTCGCCGGGCTGGCCAACGCCACCTTCGTGTTCTGCATGCCGGGCTCGACATCGGCCTGCCGCACCGCGTGGGAGCGGATCATCCGCGAGCAGCTGGATGCGCGCACGCGGCCGTGCAACCTCGCCACGCTGCGGCCGCGGCTGCGCGAATGACGGAGCCGGTGATGGCGAAGCAACTCAAGCGCAAGGCATACGAGGCCGCCCTGGAGCCGATGCAGATCGAGCTGGTCGACATGGCGCGCTGGGCGAAGGAATGCGGGCAGCGCGTGCTGGTGATCTTCGAAGGCCGCGATACGGCGGGCAAGGGCGGCGTGATCAAGGCGATCGCGCAGCACCTCAACCCGCGCCAGTGCCATGTGGTCGCCCTGCCCGCGCCCAGCGACCGCGAGCGCACGCAGTGGTATTTCCAGCGCTACGTGCCCCATCTGCCCGCCGCCGGCGAGATCGTGCTGTTCGACCGCAGCTGGTACAACCGCGCCGGCGTCGAACGGGTGATGGGCTATGCCAGCGAGGACGAGGTGGCGCTGTTCCTTCGGCAGGTGCCGGCCTTCGAGAAGATGCTCGTCGACGACGGCGTGCTGCTGTTCAAGTACTGGCTGGGCTGCGACCAGGCCGAGCAGGAACGCCGGTTCGCCGAGCGCCTGGCGGATCCGCTCAAACGCTGGAAGCTGTCGCCGGTGGATGTCGAGGCGCGCCTGCGCTACGACGACTACACCCGTGCACGCGAGGCCATGCTCGAGGCCACGCATACCGCGCACGCACCCTGGGCCACCGTCGACTTCAACGACCAGCGCCGTGGCCGGCTCACCCTGATCCGCCACCTGCTCGACCGCCTGCCCGACAACCGCATCGCTGCCACCCCGGTGGCGCTGCCACCGCTGCCCGGCCCGCTGCGGCCGGAACGCTACGACCACGTGCCGCCGCTGCCGTCGTTCACCACCGAGGGGTGAACGCGGCCTCTGGAAACAGGAACGGCCGCACTCGGCGGCCGTCCCGATGATGCGGCGCGGTGATCAGAAGCGGTATTCGACGCTTCCGGTCAGCGTTTCGAGCTTGACCCGCACGTCGCCGACCTTCGGCTCCTGGTAGTCGTAGCGCACGCCCACGCCGAAATTGGGGCTGTAGTCGAAGCCCACGCCAACGCCGACATAGGGGTTGGTGTCGCTGTCGTCCCACGACTCCACGCCGCGCAGCGTCTCCTCGACGCGGTTGCGGGCGATGCCGGCCCGGCCGCTGACGTAGAAGCCGGTATAGGCCTCGGCGCCAAAGTTGGCTTTGCCGAACACGCCAACGCCGATGCCGTCCACTTCGGTACGCCAGGGGCCGCTGGTATCGGCGCCATAGCGGGTGACGAAACCCTCGATGCCGAACTGCGGGCGGAAGTAGTAGCCACCGCGCAGGCCTACGGCGGTGTCGTTGTCCTTGGCGCCCTCGACCGACAGGTCGCTGCGGCCGGCTTCGATCGCCATGAACCCGGTGCCCTGGGCGGCAACGGCCGGCATTGCGGCGGCAGCCAGCGCGCTGGCGAAAAGCAATTCCCTGATCATTCTGAAACTCCTGTTTCTGCGTGGGGTATACGCCGCGCGTGCATGCACGGCGGCGCATTCTCGGGGCGCACCGCATGGCCGTCAATTTTCCGTTAACCGTACGCGACCCGCTTCCGTGCACGCGTGCCGGTCGGACGCGCCGCCCGCAGGTCCCCGGGACTACAGTGGGCCCGAGCCTCTTGCCGGAGATCCAACATGATCGAGCTGGTCATCGCCTCGCGCCGCCGCGACCTCGGCGGCTTCGAAGTCGGCCGCGTGCTGCCGTTCGCGAAACGCCGCATGGTCGGGCCGTACATCTTCTTCGACCGCATGGGCCCGGCGATGTTCGAGCCCGGCCTGCCGCGTTCGGCCGACGTGCGCCCGCATCCGCATATCGGCCTGTCGACGATCACGTATCTCTTCGAGGGCGAGATCATGCATCGCGACAGCGTCGGCTCCGAGCAGCCGATCCGCCCCGGCGAGGTGAACTGGATGACATCCGGCAGCGGCATCACCCATTCCGAGCGTTTCGAGCAGGGCCGCGCGGTGGGCGGCCCGATGGACGGCATCCAGGCCTGGGTGGCCCTGCCGGACGGACACGAGGAGATCGCGCCCGGTTTCTGGCACTACGACGCCGGCGAGCTGCCGACCTTCGACGAGGGCGGGGTCTGGACGCGGCTGATCGCCGGCGAGCTTGCCGGGACCCGCTCACCGGCGGCGATCGATTCGCCGCAGTTCTATGTGCACTGGCGATTGCGTGCCGGCACGCGGGTGTCGCTGCCCCCGGCATACCCGGAACGCGCGGTCTACGTGGCGGATGGCGCGGTGGAAATCGATGGCCAGCGCATCGAACCGGGCAGCATGGCGGTACTGGCACCGGGCGCCGCGGTAACCATCGCCGCGCTCGGCGATGCTGTGGTGATGGCCCTGGGTGGCGAGCCGGTCGGCCCGCGCTTCATCGACTGGAACTTCGTGTCCTCGTCGAAGGAGCGGATCCTGCAGGCGCGCGCCGACTGGGCTGCCGGGCGGATGAAACTGCCCGACCTCGACGACCAGGAGTTCATCCCGCTGCCGCCGGCCATCGGCGCCGCGCCGGAGCCGATGTCCTGATCTGCCGACCGGCCGGCGTCGCTCAGGGCGCCGGCACGAAGGTGACCCGGGTCGACACCGCGACCTCGTCGGGAATGATCGACACGTCGGCCCAGTCGCCGCCGCCGACGCCGAAGTCCAGACGGCTGACTTTCGCGCGTCCGGCGAGCGCCGGCCGCTCGCCGTCGCTCAGGGTGAAGGTCAGCGTGACCGGCTTGCGCACGCCGCGCAGTTCGAGGGTGCCATCGGTGCTGTAGCTGCCGTCGCCCAGCCGGGTGAAGCCGCGCGCGGTGTAGCGCGCCTGCGCGAAGCGGGCGACGTCGAAGAAGTCGGCGGCCTTCAACGTGCTGTCGCGATCGGCGTTGTCGGTGTCCGCGCCGGCCAGCGGGATGACCACGTCGAGGCTGGCGTCCTGCAGTGCGGCGGGATCGAAGCGCATCGTGGTGCGGAAGCCCGGCAGGCTGCCGACAAAGGTCTCGCCCTGGTACTGGCTGGCGAAGGTCAGCGCACCGGAGGCCTGCACGTAGTCGGCGGCGAAGGCGGGTGCCACGAGGGCGGATGTCACCAGCAGCAGCGGCAGCAGCGGGTTGTGGAAGTTCATGTCAGTGCTCCATGGGCCGGCGCGGCGCCGGCGTGCGGGACAGGGCGGGCAGCATGCGCCGCAGGGTCGCGTCGCGCCGCACGACGTGGTGGTACAGCGCGGCGGCGGCGTGCAGCGCCACCAGCGCCAGCAGCAGCCACACGCCGTACCCGTGCAGCTGCCGCGCAAACTGCGCGAGCGTGGCATCGCGCCCGGCAAGCGCCGGCAGGTTGAATAGCCCGAACCATTGCAGCGGATAGCCCGATGCGGAATTGAACAGCCAGCCGCTGAGCGGGATGGCGAACAGCAGCAGGTACATGCCGGCATGGGTGACCAAGGCCAGCCGCGCCTGCCACGACGGCGTACCGGGCAATGCGATGGGGCTGCCGGCGAACAGCCGCCATGCCAGCCGCATCGCCACCAGCGCCAGCAGGGTGAGGCCCAGCGACTTGTGCCGCGCATAGGCTTCGATCTTGGCCGGCGTCGCCGGCATGTCGACCATCGTCAGTCCACGCCACGCCAACCAGCCGATCAGCAGCACAATGGACCAGTGCAGCAGCTGGCTCACGGCGCCCCAGCGTTCCGGCGTGTTGCGCAGTCGCATCGTGGGTTCCGGTTACTGTGGTTCGAGCCGTGGCAGGTCGAACGCGAGGATCTCCGCGCCGTCGCCGCGCTCGACCCGCACTTCGGGCTCGCCACAGTAGAGCAGCGCGTCGCCTGCGGATACCGCATGGCCGTTCACCACCGCCGAGCCACGCACGAGGTGCATATAGGCCAGGCGTCCAGCGGCGACAGGCACCGCGTCGTGTTCGTCGTCGTCGAACAGTCCCGCGTACATCCGCGCGTCCTGGTGGATGGTCACCGAGCCCTCGGCACCGTCGGCGCTGGCCACCAGCCGCAGGCGGCCGCGCTTCTGCGCATCGGAGAACGTGCGCTGCTCGTAGCCCGGTGCGATGCCGGCGATGCGTGGAAGGATCCAGATCTGCAGGAAATGGGTCACGCCCTCGCGATCGTGGTTGTACTCGGAATGGGTGACGCCGCTGCCGGCGCTCAGGCGCTGCACCTCGCCGGGCACGATCGTCGCGCTGTTGCCCATCGAGTCGCGATGCGCGAGCGCACCGTCGATGACGTAGCTGATGATCTCCATGTCGCGATGGCTGTGGGTGCCGAAGCCCTGCCCGGGCTGCACGCGGTCCTCGTTGATCACCCGCAGCGGTCCCCAGTGCATGTGGTCCTGGTCATGGTAGTTGGCGAACGAGAAGCTGTGCCACGACTCCAGCCAGCCGTGGTCGGCATGGCCGCGCTCGTGTGCGGGTCGCAGGATGATCATGGTCTGTCTCCGGTTGCGGGTGGCAGCTGCCACGACGCAGCCAGTCTGGCGCCGCTTGTGCGGTGCGGATGCGGCGACGATGGCACGGAAGGTTCCACATCCGCCTTGCACCCGCCGTTGCCATGGTTGATGCGGCTTCCCGCGCACCGGCGGACCGTTCCAGCTTCGGCACCGACCTTTCTGCACGTGTTCGCCGACCGCATATCGCAAAACGCGAGGGGTCCGCTGCCGGTTCGCACTATCCGTCCGCGCGGCTCAGTCGGCGGATACAGGCTCGACCCCGACCGGATCGATGTCTTCGCGCCGCACCCCGTCCACCCGCGCCATCGGCGGACCGTGCCGGAGCCAGGCGGCGAGTGCGTCGACGGCCTCCGCGTCCCCGTCCACCTGCACCTCCACGCGTCCGTCGTCGAGGTTGCGTGCATGCCCATGCAGCCCGAGGCGTTGCATCTGCTCGCGGGTGGACGCCCGGAAGCACACCCCCTGCACCCTGCCGCTGACCAGGAAGCGCGCGGCACTCATGCGCCGGAACTGGTGTCGGCGACCGGCACGGCGGGCCCGCCGGCAGCGGCGATATCGCGCTCGATGTCCTGCGCGGTTACCGGGCCGAGGTACTGCTCGGCCACCACGCCCTGCGGATCGACGAGGTAGGTCATCGGCAGGCCGCGCGGCGGGTCGAACCCGGCCGGCGGGGCGTACACGTCGACGATCGAGATCGGATACAGCACCGGATGCTTCTGCAGGAACGCGCGCATCGCCTCCGGCTCGATCTCCTCGTAGGCCAGGCCGATCACCTCGACGTGCTCGCGCATCGCGCCCAGCGCCGACAGCTCCGGCATCTCCTTCAGGCACGGCGCGCACCAGGTCGCCCAGAAATTCACCACCACCCATTTGCCGCGCTGTGCGGCGAGGTCCCATTCGCTGCCGTCGAGGGTGGTGACGCGCAGCTCGAGTGGCGCGGCCTGGTCGGTGGCCACGGGCGCCTGCGCCGCGGGCGTCGATGCCGATTCTTCCGGCGCGGCCGGCGGCGCCTCGCGCTGGCAGGCGGCCAGCAGGCAGATGGCAAGGACGGACACCAGGGGACGGATCATGGGGCAAGCTCCTTGCGGGATGGATGGATGTCGCCGACGCGGCGTTTGAGCAGGTCGCGCAGCGGCACGCGCAGGTCGTCGAGCGCTGCCTGCGAGGCGCGGCCGAGGGCGTCGTCGTGGCATGGCAGGTGTGCCTCGTGCACCGGGATGCGCAGGTGGCAGGCCTCGTAAAGATCCACCAGGGTCACGTCGTCGAGGTCGCGGGCCAGCAGCCATGCACCGCCTTCCGCCCGCGCGAGGATGTTGGCGACCTCCAGCTGGGCGAAGAACTGCTGCGCCAGTGCGTCGGTGAGGCACGGCTCCAGCGCCATCAGCTCGTCGGTATGCAGGCCACGCCCCTGCCTGCGCGCCTCGACGAAGCGGCCGAGCATGCGCAGCAGCGCGAACACCTCGTAGCCCAGCGGCAGCCGCATCGCCGCCGGCTGGTAGCGGAACGCCGACAGCGACGCGGCGAACGAGGCGCCGAGCAGGATCGCCAGCCAGCAGAAGTAGATCCACAGCAACAGCACCGGGATGAAGGAGACCTGGCCGTAGATGCGCTCGTAGCCGTCGAAGCTGCCCAGGTACAGCGCGATCGCGCGCTTGGCCAGCTCCAGCAGCAGCGCCGACAGCAACGCGCCGGCGAACGCGTGGCGCCACTGCACGGTGCGGTGCGGGATCACCCGGAACACCGCGGCGATCGCCAGCAGCTCGATCCCCAGCGGCGCCAGCTGCAGCAACGCGCGTTGCAGCCACTGTCCGGACAGCGTGCTGTGGAAGATGTCGAGCGCAAGGAAACGGGTGAACAGCGCCAGGCTTGCCGCCGCAACCAGCGCGCCCAGCGTCAGCACCGTCCAGTAGACGAGGAAGCGCGCGAACTTCGGGCGCGTGGTGCGCACGCGCCAGATGCGGTTGAGCGTGGCCTCGACCCCTTGCAGGGTGACCAGCACCGACACCACCAGTGCGATGGTGCCGAGCGCGGTGAGCTGGCCGATGTTGCGCGAGAAGCCCAGCAGGTACTGCTCCACCTGGCGCGCGGAATCGGGCACGAAGTTGGAGAAGATGTAGTCGGTGAGCTGCGCGCTCCAGGACTCGAACACCGGGAACGCCGACAGCACGCCGAACACCACCATGCTCAGCGGCACCAGTGCGAACACCGTGGTGAACGCGAGCGCGCCGGCGGCCTCGAACAGGCGGTCGTCGACGAAACGCCGCCACAGGAAACGCAGGAACGAAACGGACCGCGCACGGTCGGTCATCCGTTCGCTCCAGCGGGTCAGGGTATCCAGCGGTTCCATCGGCCGAAGCGTAACCGAACGTCGTGCATGCATCGGTCGCGCCCGGCACAGGGCGGGAGGGCATGGCGCGCATGCCCTATCCTTGCCCGCTATCCGAGCAGGAGCGCGCCATGCCCGACATCCTTGTCCTCTACTACAGCCGCGGCGGTTCGGTGGCGCGGCTGGCGCGGCATATCGCGCGTGGCATCGGCGAGGTGGACGGCATGCAGGCGCGCCTGCGCACGGTGCCGCCGGTGGCCACGGTCACCCGGACCGCCGAGCCGCCGGTGCCCGAGGAAGGCGCGCCCTACGTCGAGCGTGCGGATCTCGCCGAATGCGCCGGCCTGCTGCTGGGCAGCCCCACCCGCTTCGGCAACATGGCCGCGCCGCTCAAGCACTTCATCGACGGTCTCGGCGCCGAATGGGCCAGCGGCACCCTGGTCGGCAAGCCGGCGGCGGTGTTCACCTCCACCGCCACCCATCACGGCGGCCAGGAAGCCACGCTGCTGTCGATGCTGATCCCGCTGCTGCACCACGGCTGCGTGGTCGCGGGCATTCCCTACACCGAGCCGCAACTCCATAGCACCACCGGCGGCGGCACTCCGTATGGCGCCAGCCACGTGGCCGGTGCCAATGACGATCCGCAACCCACCGATGACGAAGCCGCGCTCGCCCGGGCGTTGGGCCGTCGGGTAGCGCAGCTTGCGGCGAAGCTCGCATGAAGCGTGGCGCCGCGCACTGGCTGCTGGTCGCGGCCCTCGTCGCGCTGGCGGCCGTCTATGCCGTGTGGCTCGCACGTGGCGAGCATCTCGTCGCCGCGCTGGCCGTGCTGGTGGCGCCGCCACTGCTGCTGGCGGGCGGCGTGCTTGCCGGCAGCGCGCGGGCACGCTTCTGGGCCGGCGTCTTCGGTCTCTTCTGGTTCTCGCACGCAGTCATGGAAGCCTGGAGCACCCCGGCCGCCCGTGGCTACGCATGGGCGCTGCTCACGCTGTCCCTGCTCGTCATCGGCAGCGCCAGCTGGCCCGGCCTGCAGGCACGATTCGGGCGCCGCGCGGCCTAGGCACCGCACCACGCCGGTTGCCGCTCCGGCATGGGTGGCCGAAAATCCGCGGTCCCGTCCCGCTTTCGCTGCGTCCCTCCCGCGACGCACGCCTCCCACCGGATACCAATCCCTGATGCAAGAACTGCTGATCGTCACCACGGGTGGCACCATAGACAAGGTCTATTTCGACGACAAGTCGGACTTCCAGGTGGGTGCGCCGCAGATCGGCCGGATCCTCGAGGAGCTGGGGGTGGCGTTCCGTTTCAGCGTGATCCCGATCCTGCGCAAGGATTCGCTGCACATCACCGACGACGATCGCGAACTGATCCGCGCCACCGTCGCCGCGCAGCCGGCCAGGCACGTGCTGATCACCCACGGTACCGATTCGATGGTCGATACCGCACGCGCGCTGGCGTCGATCCCGGACCGCACGATCGTGCTCACCGGCGCGCTCAACCCGGCGCGCTTCCGTGGTTCGGACGCGGAATTCAACATCGGCACCGCCGTGGGCGCCGTGCAGTCGCTGCCGCCGGGCGTCTATATCGCCATGAACGGCCGCATCTGGGATCCGACCGCGGTGCGCAAGAACGTGGCTGCCAACCGTTTCGAAGCGGTGGGCTGACGCGAGCGGCCCGCAGGGCGACGGCGGACGCCGGTCGGCGCGGGTCAGTCGCCGCGCATCATCGGTTCGCGCTGCGCGGGCCCGGGCGCGCGCTGCATCATGCCGTCGGGCTCGGCGTACTCGACATCCGGGTCCTCGGCCAACGCCCGCAACAGGCGCTGGGCGGTGTCGTGGTCCAGCGGCGGATCGGCGACCACCAGATCCGCACCGACGCCCAGCCGGCGCTCCCAGCGCAATGCCGGCTGCGTGCCATGCGTGTGCAGTCCGGCCTCCCTGGCGATGCGTTCGAGCCGCGGCGCCACGGCCGCGGCGTCGCGACCGGCATCGGTATGCGCGTGGTACTTCACGATGAAACGGTGCCAGCGTTGCTGCGCGGCAGCGGTATCGGACTCGGCCATCGCGGTGTGCTCGCGTGCCGTTACCGTCGCGCCGCAGCACAGGGCCGCCAGGACCATGCACAACACGGGGATCGGGCGCATGGCACGTCTCCAGTGGGATGTGCCCTCAGCATAGGCCTGTCGGCCGTGGCGCGCCCGCGGCACCGGCGCCGGCCGTCGGGCCCGCTTCCATTTCGCTGGAAGCGGGGCCGGCGCAGGCCTCAGTTGTGGCGGGCCTGCAGGGTGACGTTGGCCAACGCGGTCTCGCCGACCAGCTTGATGTAGTAGCTGCCCGGCTGCGGGTTGGCGATGCGCACGCTCTCGCTGTTGCCCGGCCGCGCAGAACGGGCGTCATGCTCCGCTTCGGTCGGCTCGGCCTCGAAGGACACATACAGGCTGAGGTTCCCGCTGCCGCCCGAGGTGAGGATGCTCAGCGGCCCGCTGGCACCTTCCGGCACGTCGATGCGGTACAGCAGTTCCTCGCCGGCACCGCCCGCCACGCCGCGCACGGGCGTCCGGTTGAGCAGTTCGATCGCATCCGGGCCGGTGTCGCCGACCTCGATCGACTGGCTGTGCGAATTGCTGTTGCCCTCGTCGTCGGTCACCGTCAGCGTGACCGTGTACACGCCGGCCTCGTCGTAGGTCTTGACCGGATCGGCCTCGTCGGAGGTGGTGCCGTCGCCGAAGTCCCAGCTCCAGGCCACGATGTCGCCATCGTCGGTGGAGGTGTCGGTGAACGCCACCGTGAGCGTCTCGTCGTCGACCGTCCAGCTGAACCCTGCGACCGGATCACCGGGCTGGCCCGCACCGCCGATGCCATCGATGAACTGCGCCCCGGTGCCCGCCGGGTCGAGCCAGGTGCTCAGCCGGGTGGCATCGGTGCCGCCGCCGGCCCACGAGGTGTGGATGCGGCCGTACCAGTCGACGTGCTGCGAGCCGGTGGTGCTGCACGAGGCGTAGCCGCCATGCAGCTGGCCGATCACGCGCTTGTCCGGGCTGAAGATCGGCGAGCCCGACGAGCCGCCCTCGGTGGTGCCCTGCGGGTTCCACTGCACCTTGAGGTGGCTGTTGCCGGCGTTGCCGAGGTAGCCCTCGATCACCAGCGGGTTGTTGGAGTGGGTGATGCGCTTCTCCGCCACGCGCGGGTGGTGGATGCCGGTGGCGCCGTTGTAGGTGATGTCGCGGCGGTCCCAGCCGTTCCAGCTGAGGTTGAACTCCGGGTTGGCCGGATCGTCGAGCTCCAGCAGGGTGAAGTCGGAGGTGGCCCAGGTCGCCTTCACGGTGGCACCGGTCTGGTTCTGCGCCATGCTGCCGTCGCCGTTGGCGCCGCTCTCAGGGCTGCCCGGGACGCGGCAGGTGGAGTTCTCGTAGTTCCAGTAGACGACGATCGATGCCGCCGCGTCCGCGGTGCCCATGCCGCAGTGGTGCGCGGTGAGGAAGTACATGCTGCGGTCGCTGGCGGTGTTGTTGACCAGCGAGCCGGTGCAGTAGAGCGTGCCGAAACGCGAGTACGCCCCGACTGCCGGAATCTGCTGGCGCCAGTCGTCGCCGGCCGGACAGGCCACGTCGACGTTGCACGAGCCCGACACGCCGGCCGCCTGTTCCAGCGAACCGGCACGGGCCAGCCGGCCGAAGCCGACATAGTCGTGGTTGACGCTGCCGATGCGCAGGCGCAGCTCATCCGCGCGGTCCTTCGGCACCACCACCTCGATCACCGCGTGGTCCCCGGGCACCACCGGTGTCCACAGCGCACCGTGCGGTTTGTTGTCTGCCGCGGTGAAGGTACGGATCGCGCCGGGCTCGGCGTCCTCGGGCAGGCCGGCGGGATAGATCAGCATGTGCCCGCCCTCGGGCATGCGGTACTCGTCGAAACCGAAGTTCAGCGACAGCGCGCCCTTCGACTCCACCCGCAGCCGCCACACCAGGGTGTCGGCGTCGATCTCGTCCCAGTCGCCTGCGTCCACCGGGGTGATCGACACCCTGTGCGGGGTCGCGAAGCGCACCGGCGCGTCGCGGCGCGGCGCGCGGTTGCGCAGGTCCTCGGCCAGCAGCCGGGCGTTGTCCACGCGCGGCATGGTGCGCACCTCGACCGTGTGCTCGGCCGGCAGGCGGTGGTCGAACGCCGCGGGGCGTTCACCGGCGGCGGCTCCGGCAGCCGCCGAGCCGGCCAGCAGCATCGCAATCCATCGTTTCATCGTCAGGTCCATCCTTCGTTGCGGAGTGGTCGCGCCGTGGCGATCGCACGCGGCGCTGCGTGGGTCCGGGCGGCACCTGCCACCCGGACGGCCGGGCTCAGTTGCCGGTGTAGTTGCCCACGAGGCTGACGCCGGAATACGCGGAATAGCCGCGCACGGTGACGTGCCAGGTCCCGGACTGCGGGCTGGCGAAGGTGCAGCTCTCGTTGTTGCCGGTGCGGTACGGGCGGCAGTCGTAGACCGAGGTGGTCGGCGCCGCGCCGCGGCGCACGTAGAGGTCCGCATCGCCGCTGCCGCCGGACATCGCGAAGCTCAGGTTGCTGGCGCCGGCCGGTACGCTGAAGGTCCAGGTGCGGCTGCTGCTGGCCGCGCCCGAGATCCCGGTGACCGGCACGCCCTTCTGCAGCTGGTTGCCGCCGCCACCGCTTCCGGCATTGAAGCGGCCGGTCAGGGTGATGCCCGAGAACGTGGAATAGCCGCGGATCATCACGTGGTACGTACCGGCTTGCGGCGCGGCGAAGCTGCAGCTCTCGGCATTGCCGCTGCGGTAGGGCCGGCAGTCATACGCCGAGGTGGTCGGCTGCGAGCCGAAACGGACGTAGAGATCGGCATCGCCGCTGCCGCCGGACATCGCGATGTCGAGGTTGGTCGCACCGGCGGGCACGGTGATCGTCCAGTACTGGCTGCTGCCGGCGCCGCCGGCGACCCCGGTCACCGGGACGCCATTCTGCAGCGCGCCGCCGCCCGGCGGATCCGGATCCGGGCCCGGGCCACCGCCACCACCGGCCGCTGCATCCACCGCGGCCTTCGCATTGATGATGCCCGCGCCGCAGCCGCCCGAGCAGGCCCCCGGCAACGGCCGCGCGGTGCTCTTGAGGATGCTTTCGACCTGCGCCGGCGTCAGCGGCGTGGACGCCGCGGACTGCATCAGCGCGACCACGCCGGCCACGTGCGGGGCCGCCATCGAGGTGCCGTTGTAGGACGCGTAGCTTTCCGTGCCCGGCGCGCGGGTGCCGCTGTTGAGGGTGGAGACGATGCCCACGCCGGGTGCCGACACGTCGATGCCGGTGCCGTAGTTGGAGAAGCTGGCGCGCGATCCGTTCTGGTCGGTCGCCGCCACCGCGATCACGTTGGCGCAGTTGGCCGGGGTGAACCCGGACACGTTGGCATTGCTGTTGCCGGCCGCCACCACCACCGTGGTGCCACGCGACACCGCACCGTTGATCGCGTTCTGGGTGGTGCTGCCGCAGCTGCCACCGCCGCCGAGGCTCAGGTTGATGACCTCGGCCGGGTTCTGGTTGGCCGGCACCCCGGGCACCGATCCGCCCGAGGCCCAGATGATGCCGTCGGCAATGTCCGAGGTGTAGCCGCCACCGCGGCCAAGCACGCGCACGTGCGACACCTTTGCATTGAACGCGGTACCGGCCACGCCGGTGCCGTTGTTGGTCAGCGCGGCGACGGTGCCGGCGACATGGGTGCCGTGCCAGCTCGACGGGTCGCTGCCGTAGTAGTCGCCCGGATCGGACGGGTCGGCGTCACGCGCGTTGCCGTCGCCGCCGACGGTGGCGTCGCTGACCATGTCGTAGCCCGCAATCGTGTTGCCGTTGAGGTCGCTATGGCTGGTGCTGCCGGTATCGAGCACCGCGACCACCACGCCTGCGCCCGTGGCCACGTCCCAGGCCTGGTCGGCGCGGATGCCGCCGGTGGCGTTGAAGTAGCCCCACTGCTGGCTGTAGCGCGGGTCGTTGGGCGACAGCGCGATCTGCAGCACCTGGTCGACCTCGACGTATTCCACTGCAGGATCCGCGGCGATCTGCCGCATCAGCATTTCCGCCTCGGCGCGGTCGAGCTTGCGGCCGGTGGTCACCACCTCGGCGCCGGTGCCGGTACGCCGCAGCGCGCGCACCGCCAGTGGCGCACCCTTGCTGGCCGGCACCGCACGTGCGGCCGTCTGCAATTGCCGCTGCAGCGCGGCGCTATCGGAGCTCGCAGCGGTGCCGTCGCGGTACTTGACGATGAAACGGTCGTGGAGATCTGCCGACTGCAGGCCGCCCAGGTTGAGCCGCTCGCCGGCGAGCGCGGGCACGGCGACGGACGACAGGGCGGTTGCGGTGGCGATCGCCAGCACCCGCATGCGGATGCGCTGATGGGACACGGACATCGGATACTCCCGGGCGGGGGAGGCCGCGCGGCCTCCGTGAGGGTGGACTGCTCGACGCCGGCTGCGGGCGTGCACTCAGCCGGAGAGTGGCGACGTATGACGTGTTGCGTGCACGAACTGACGCTAAGCGACCGTTCATGGTGAACGCAAGACAACAAACCGTCGGCCGTCATCGCATGAATGCGATAGCCATCACGGATCGGGAGATTGGGTGCCGGAATTCCGACGGAACGCGTCGGTCGCGACGCGGACGCAGCGGTGCTGCGTCAGTACATGCCGGTCTCGAGCCGGGCCGCCTCGGACATCATGCTGCGGTTCCACGGCGGGTCGAACACCAGTTCGACATCGGCCTCGGAGATCGTCGGGATCATCTCGAGCTTGCTGCGCACGTCGTCGACGAGGATGTCGCCCATGCCGCAGCCGGGCGCGGTCAGCGTCATCTTGACCTCGACCGTCCTGTTGCCGTCCACGGGGGGGTGCACCACGGCTTCGTAGACCAGGCCGAGATCGACCACGTTGATCGGGATTTCGGGATCGAAGCAGGTACGCAGCTGCTTCCAGACCAGCTGCTCGACCGCGGCATCGTCGGCGTCGTCCGGCAGCTCCAGCGGTTCCGGCGGTTCCTTGCCGATCGCATCGGCATCGCGGCCGGCGATGCGGAAGAGGTTGCCCTCGACGAACACCGTATAGCTGCCACCCAGCGCCTGGGTGATGTAACCGGCGCTGCCGGCAGGCAGGGTCACTTCCTCGCCCTGGGGGACGAGAACGGCGGCGCAATCGCGCTCGAAACGGACGGGTTCGCTGCTACGGGAGTACATGGGCCGGAGATGGGGGCGCGATCGGCGCGTGCAAGCCGTGCATTGTAGCGGCGCGCCCGGATCACCGTGCCCTGCGGCTCACGCGGATCCCGGAATGCTGCGTGCCGTCGCCGTGCAACGCGCCCGGAGCCGGCGACGCACGCCGATCCCGGTATGCTGGCGCGCCCTGCCCGTCCGTTGCTGATGACCGCCCTCGAGCCTGCGCGCAAGTCCGTCGCCTTCCGCGCCTTCGACCTTGTCGTGCTCGCGGTGGGCTGTGTCGGCTTCGCGGCGATCTGGGTGCTGCTGGCTGGCGGCTTCGGCCGTCCGCTGCATGCGATGGCCGTGGTCGCGGCACTCGATGCCGCGCTGCTGCTGCGGCTGGTGCGCATGCGCCCCGGCCCGCCACGCGCCCTCGCAGGCGCGCTGGTGACCGCAACCATCATCGTGCTGGCGCAGTGGGGGGTGATCGCGGGCCAGGTCGGCAGCATGTTCGGGCTGCTGCCATGGGAGTCCGCCCTCAGGCTCGGCCCGTCGCTTGCGTGGGTGATCGCGGGCCTGGCACTGGATGCGGTGGCGTTGGCGTGGTTCGGGGCTTCGCTGGTGATCGCCGCGGTGCTGTCGCGGTGACGATCGATCTCGCGCGGCGCGGCGGCTTTCAGTGGCCGGAGTCGAGCGCCTTCAGCTCGCTCACCAGCGCACCGGCCATCTCCGCACCATCGCCATAGAGCATGCGCGTGTTGTCGGCGTAGAACAGCGCGTTCTCGATGCCGGCAAAACCGGTGCCCTTGCCGCGCTTGATGACGATGGTGTTCTTCGACTCCACCACGTCGAGGATTGGCATGCCGTAGATCGGCGATGCGGGATCAGTTTTCGCCACCGGGTTGACCACGTCGTTGGCGCCGATCACCAGGCTGACATCGGTATTGGCGAATTCGGCGTTGATGTCCTCCATGTCGGCGATGAGGTCGTACGGCACGCCGGCTTCCGCCAGCAGCACGTTCATATGCCCGGGCATGCGCCCGGCCACCGGGTGGATCGCGAACTTCACCTTGACCCCGCGCTCGATCAGCCGTTGCGCCAGTTCCCAGATCTTGTGCTGGGCCTGCGCCACCGCCATGCCGTAGCCGGGCACGATCACCACGCGCTCGGCGAACGCCATCATCGCGGCCACGTCGCCGGCCTCGATCGGTTTCTGCGTGCCCTCGATTGCGGCCCCGGCGGCGCCGGCGCCACCGAAGCTCGAGAACAGCACGCTGGCGATCGAGCGGTTCATGGCTTTCGCCATCAGCCGGGTCAGCAGGATGCCCGCCGCGCCCACCATCATGCCGGCGATGATCAGCGCCTCGTTGCCCAGCACATAGCCCTCGAACGCCACCGCCAGGCCGGTGAGCGCGTTGTAGAGCGAGATCACCACCGGCATGTCGGCGCCGCCGATCGGCAGCGTCATCAATACGCCCAGCGCCAGCGCGACGATGAAGAACGCCACCACCAGCGGCATGCCCAGCGCATGCACCAGCAGGCCGCCCAGCACCAGCGCGGCGAGAAACACCGCCGCGTTGAACATCTGCATGCCGGGGAAGCTGTAACGCCTGTCCATGCGGCCGTCGAGCTTGGCCCAGGCGATGATCGAGCCCGACAGCGCCACCGAGCCGATCAGCGCGCCCAGCACCGCCAGCACCAGCGCAACCTGCGACGGCGCCGCGCCGGCATCGCTCCAGCGCAGCAGCTCCACCGCCCCGATCGCCGCCGCCGAGCCGCCGCCGAGGCCGTTGTACAGCGCCACCATCTGCGGCATGTCGGTGATGGCCACGCGCTTGCCCGACACCCACGCCAGCGCGGTGCCGATGGCGATCGCCAGCACGATCAGCGGGATATTGCCGAGCCCCGGCTGCAGGAACGTGGCGGCGGTGGCGACCAGCATGCCGGCCCCGGCCCAGCGGATGCCGCTGCGCGCGGTCAGCGGCGAGGCCATGCGCTGCAGGCCGAGCAGGAACAGCGTGGCGGCGACCAGGTAGCTGGCCCTGACCACGAGATCGAGGATCTCCCCGGCGCTCATGCCTTCGGCCCCGGTTTCCTGGACGACCTGAACATGTCGAGCATGCGCTCGGTCACCACGTAACCGCCGGCCGCGTTGCCCGCGCCCATCAGCACCGCGACGAAGCCGATCACCTTCTCCGTCGTGGTCTCGGCGTGGCCGAGCACGATCATCGCGCCGATCAGTACGATGCCGTGGATGAAGTTGCTGCCCGACATCAACGGCGTATGCAGGATCACCGGCACGCGGGCGATGATCACGTGCCCCGCGATCGCCGCCAGCATGAAGATGTACAGCGCCACGAATCCGTCGCCCATGCGCACGCTCCCCTTGCCCGCCCCCGCCCGATCATACCCGGGCGCGCCCACCGTGCACGGCGTGCGTGTCAACCGCCGCCGACCCCATGCGTTGACAGTCCCGACCCCTCACCGAGGCCCGCCCACATCGTGGATGGCAGCCTGCCCACCGCCCGCACCCGCATGCCCGTGACCGGCCCCGCCGATCACGCGGCCGCCGATGTCGCGGCGCCGGCCACGCTGGACGCGTTCTTCGCTGGGGTACGCACGCGGGCATTCCGCTTCGCCGAGATCGGCCTGCGCCACCGCGAGGACGCGCTGGACGCGGTGCAGGATGCGATGACCCGCATGCTCGGCTACCGCGACCGCCCGCCGGAGGAATGGACCGCGCTGTTCTGGACCATCCTGCGCAGCCGCATCGTCGACATCCAGCGCCGGCGCATGTTCCGCCTGGGCTGGATGACCGATGCCGGTGGCACCGCCGACACCAGCCTCGACTGGGCCGACGCCAGCCCGGACCCCTCGCGCGCGCAGGACTCGCGCGAGGCCTACACCGCCCTCGTCGCGGCGCTGCGCACGCTGCCACGTCGCCAGCGCGAAGCCTTCACCCTGCGGATCCTGGAAGAACTCGACGTGGCGACCACCGCACGGGTCATGGGCTGCAGCGACGGCTCGGTGAAAACCCATCTTTCGCGCGCCCGCGAGGCGCTGCAACGGCAACTGGAGGATTTCCGATGACCGCCCACCACGGTCCGCAGGACCGCTTCGACCATGCCGCACGTCGCCTGCACGACGACGCCCTGCGGCAGGTCCCCCCGCGCACGCTAGCGCGGCTGCGCCCGCGCAGCGCTCCGTCGCCGGCGCCGGCGCCGACGCGGCGGCCGGTGTTCGCACTCGCCAGCGCCTGTGTGCTGGCGATGGCCGCCTTCGTGGGGATGCAGCTGCTCCCGGACACCGGCACCCCGGCGCCCCACACCGGACCCCTGGTGGCCCGGCAGGCCCCGGCGCCGATGGTGCTGCCAGCCGCCGACCCGCTGGCGACGCTGGAAGAAGACCCCGATATGTTCCTGTGGCTGGCCTCGATCGAGGCGCAGCCGGTGGCGATGGAGTGACCCCGATGACACCGATCCGTACCTGCCTCCTCGCCGCGCTGCTGGGCCTCACCGGCTCCGCCTTCGCCACGCCGCCCACCGCCAGTGAAAACACGCCCGCGCTGCCGGCCTGGGACCAGCTCGACGCCACGCAGCGCGACCTCCTCGTCCAGCCGGTCCGCGACCGTTGGGACGCGAGCCCCGAGGCCCGCCAGCGGATGCTGCGCCATGCCGAACGCTGGCGGCAGATGACCCCCGAACAGCGCGACCGCGCCCGCCAGGGCATGAAGCGCTGGGAGGACATGTCGCCTGAACGCCGGGCCGAAGCCCGCGTGTTCTACCAGCACATGCGGCGGTTGCCCGAGGCCGAGCGCGAGGCGCTGCGCACGCGCTGGAAGACGATGTCCGCCGAGGAACGCCAGCGCTGGCTGGAGACCAACCGCCCGCGCGACTGAGGCGCGTCGCTCCTCTCAGGCGGTCGCCGCGGCGTCCGCCGCCGGCACCGCCGGCCACACCGTCTTTGCCAGCAGCTCGTCGCTCCAGTCGAACGCGAGCGCGCCATCGGCCAGCAGCAGCTGCACGAAATTCAGCACGTTGCGCGCGTACATCTCGCTGGCATGGCGGGCGCCGAGGCTTGCCAGGTGCAGCGGGCCGGCCACGGTCACGCCACCGACGTCGTGGGTCTGGCCGGGACGGGTGGCCTCGCAGTTGCCGCCGGTTTCCGCCGCCGTGTCGACGATCACGCTGCCGGGCTGCATGCCGGCCACCATCGCCGCGGTGATGATCCTCGGCGCCGGGCGCCCGGGCACCGCCGCCGTACACACCACCACGTCGATGCCGCGCAGGTGCTCGGCCAGCCGGCGCTGCTGTTCGGCGCGTTCCTCGTCGCTCAGCGCGCGCGCATAGCCACCCTCGCCGGCGGCGCTCACGCCGAGGTCGAGGAAGCGCGCGCCGAGCGATTCGATCTGTTCGCGCGTTTCCGGGCGCACGTCGAAGCCTTCCACCTGCGCACCGAGGCGGCGCGCAGTGGCGATCGCCTGCAGGCCGGCCACGCCGGCACCGATCACCAGCACCTTCGACGGGCGGATGGTGCCCGCGGCCGTGGTGAGCATCGGAAAGAAGCGCGGGGCGAGCTGTGCGGCGATCAGTACCGCCTTGTAGCCGGCCATCCCGGCCTGCGAGCTCAGCACGTCCATCGACTGCGCACGGGTGGTGCGCGGCAGGCGTTCCAGCGGGAAGGCGAGCAGCCCGCGCGCGCGGATCGCGTCGCCGCGGGCCTCGTCGGCTTCGGGCTGCAGGATGCCGACCAGGACCGCGCCGGCCTGCAGCGCGTCGAGCTGCAACGCTGCCGGCGCCTGCACGCAGAGCACGACGTCGGCGCCCTGGAGCGCCGCAGCCCCGTCATCGACCAGTTGCACCCCGGCCGCGGCGTACTCGGCATCGGCGAAGTACGCACCGTCGCCGCTGCCGCGCTCCAGCTGCACGCGGGCGCCAGCGGCGACCAGTTTGCGGCAGGTTTCCGGCGTGGCGGCCACGCGTCGCTCGCCCTGCGCGCGCTCGCGCGCAACCCCGATCGTGATCGCCATGCCCGTTCCCCGTTCGTCCCTGCCCGCTCCCGATCCTAGGAGCCGGCGCAGCGGAAGTCATCCGGCACGTGCCGTCGCGTCGCCGCCCGCCCGCGTGCGCTGGCGCGCCGGGCCGCGCAGCCACGCGCAGGGCAAGGCCAGCTGCAACCGGTCAGGGCGCGCCCTGCTCCAGCCGCCGCAGGGCGGCGTCCACCGGCCCCGGCAACGGGCGGGGCAGCAGTTCACCGCGGGCGATCGCCCCGGCGAGTTCGGCGGCCGTGCAAAGCCGCTCGCGTGCGCCCTGCAGGTTGACCAGCAGGCTGGCGCTGCTGATCGGGCTGCGCCAGGCCAGCCGCAGCATCCGCGGTGCCACGCCCGGCCGCTGATCGACCACGCGTTGGCCGACGGCGAGCGGCTCGATGCCGGGCGACACCCCGTGCGTGACGGGATCGAATCCATCGCCTTCCGGCGCCAGTGGCGTCATCGCCTGCGGAGTACGCGGGGCGTCGGGTTGTGCCAGATCGGCGACCAGCCCGGACAGCAGGCGGGTCGCCGCATCGGCATCCAGGCCGCAGGCGGCGCAGCAGTCGCGCAATGCCGGCTCGATGGCGATCAATCCATCGGCGACCGCGCGGCCGACGCCGCTGCGCGCGTCCGCGTCCAGCCGTTGCATCGCCTCGCCCAGCGCCACGGCGTCGCGGTAGCGCACCGAGTCGACGCCATCACGCAGCCAGGTCTGCACCAGCAGCTGCCGCCACGGCTCGGCAAGGAACTCGCCCACGCTGGGCAGCAGTGGACCACGCATGAGCAGCACATGCAGGCGCGCGTCGGCATCGCGGCGCGCAGCGGCAAGCCGCTCGCGACCCCGGATCGCCTGCCACACGCGCTTCTCCGCGAGTTCCGCGCGTCGCTGCAGCGGCTCGATGGCCTGGTCCATGCGCCGCAGCAACTGCTCGAACAGCCCGTTGTTGCCGTGGTATTCGTCGATGATGGCCTGCGCCACCTGGTCGGCGAGCGTGTGCAGCTCCTGCTCGGCGGGCAGCTCGCAGGGATTGGCGTCCCAGCACTCCACCAGCCGCGCCAGCACCTGCAGCGCCGGATGCCCCGGCGCCTCGTCGAACAGGTAGGCATCCTCCAGTGCAAGGCGCAGGAAGGGCAGCGTGAGCCGGGCCAGCCGGTCGAGCGCCGCCGGCCCGAGCGCATGCGACGAGGCAAGCTCGTCGAACAGCCGCCCCAGCAGCTCGATGGTGTCGTCCTGCACCTGCGCCGGCACCGCGGTGCCGTGCTGGATGCCGATGCGCTCACCGACCTGCGACAGGCAGTCGCGCAGTACGCGCCCGATCGATGGCTGCCCGCGCACCGCCAGCAACGCGTCGGGCTCGGCCTGCAGCAGCGAGAGCAGGGCCAGCAGTTCCTCGGCGCGCATCTCGCGTGCGCCATCCGCGGGCCGCGCGCGGCGCACCCGTTCGCGCAACAGGTTGCCGCGCACCGCATCGGCGGGCGTGCGCCGGGGTGCCGCGGGCTGGCCCGCCTGCGGCCGCCAGGTCGAGGCGCGCGGCGCCAGCGCATTGCCCTGCGACCACACCGTGTCACGGCCGGTCGCGATGCCGACGGACCCGAGCAGCATCGCCTCCTCGCTGCCCGACGCCATCGCATAGCCGGCATCGGCCAACTCGCTGTTGAGCCATGTGTACAGATCGCCGAGGCGATCGCCGGCCTGGCGTTCGTAATGGCGCAACACGGCGGCGCGCACGCGCGGGTTGCAGTCGTGCACGGTGACGGCACCCAGGTAGGCCTGCACCAGCGCGCGCGGAGCGAAAGGATTGCCGGGGCGTGACTGGCTGCCCAGGCAGGCGGCCAGTGAGTACAGCCGGCGGTCGATGGTGTCGAGGATGTCGGCGTGCCGGCGCTCCAGCGCGCCGATCACCGGCTCGCCGATCAGCTGCGCCTGCAGCTCGTCGTCGCTGACCAGGGCGTAGGCATCGCCCTGCGCGGGCGCGCCATCGGTGTGCGGCCAGCCCTGGGTGCCCTGCAGGAAGCGCTCCTGCCAGCGGCGTTCATAGCTGGTGGACTGGCGCGTGAGCAGCAACAGGTCGGTGCGATCCTCGAGCAGCCCGGGCGGCGGCGGATCCTGCAGCGCGAGCCCGTCGCACTCGCGGCGCGCAGCCGCGATCGCCTCCGCCAGCAAGGGCGCCAGCCGCGTGCACATGCCACGCCTGAGATCGTCGAAGACACGGGGCGGAGCCGCCGCCGTAGTGTCCATGTTGCCGTCGCGTCCCATCGACTCCGCCTGTCCACCCCCGGCGGGCGGCCGCCGCTAGCCTAAGCGATACGGTGCCGGCGCATGTCGACGCCTGCGGGGATACATCCCGCTATCGGCAACGGCGCGAAAACCTTGAATGCGACCGTGCGGCACGTGCCCCGTGGACTGTCGCGGCTGGCTGTCAGCCGGCGTTGACCGCCGCCTTCAGCGGTGCCCGTGGCGCATGGTTGAGCCGCTGCCAGAGCTGCTTCATCGCCTCGTCGAACGGTGCATCCACCGAGCGCACCACCGCGCGGCCGGCGGCGACCATGGCCGCCAGTTCCTCGGGCGATACCACCAGCTTGCGGATGCCGCGCCGGTTGACCAGCAGGAAACGCGAGGTCAGCGGGCTGATCCAGGCGATCCGGGCAGCGGTCTCGTGCCCGGCGCGGTCGATCAGGCGCACGCCCTGCCCCACCTTGAGGCGACGCATCCGCGCGGCGATCGCCGGGTCGAACTCCAGGGTGTCGGTACCGCCGACCAGGCGCAGCGGCGGCAGGCCGTCGTCCTGTTCGAACTCGTCGACCTCGTCGGCGCGCGGGGTGTGCACCTGGCGCGCGGTATCGGGCATCGCCAGCGCGGCGATGATGCGCGCCATCGCCTCGCGGGCGCTGGCGGCATCCAGGCCGCAGCTGGAATAGCACTCGCCCAGAGGCGCCTGCAGGGCGAGCAGCTGTGCCGCGACCGCGGCGCCGCGCACCTGCGCGGCATCGGCGTCGACCTGCAGCATCGCGTCGCCAAGCCCGACGGCGAGGTGGTAGCGCTCGGCCTCCGCGCCTTCGCGCAGCCAGGTCTGGGTGAGGTGGTGGCGCCAGTGTTCGTCGAGGAAATGCGCGACCGCGGCGGTCATCGGCCGGTCGGCAAGCCGCGAGGCCACCAGTTCCTCGGCGGCGCGTCGCGCCAGCTGCAGCCGCTCGCGGCCGTAGATCGATTCGGCGATGCGGCGCTCGGCGATCTCGGCGCGCTTGCGCTGCTGGTCGAGCTGGTCCCGCAGCTCGCTTGCGGCGAGCTCGAAGATTGCCGCGTCGTCCTGGAATTCGGCGACAACGCGGTCGACCGCGCGCTCGGCGTGGTCGAGCGTCTCCTGGTCGCGCGCGGTCTCGCCGCTGTTGCCGTCGCAGGCCTCGGTGAGTGCATCGAGCAGCTTGCGCGCCGGATGCGAGCGGCGGTTGAACAGGGAATCGTCCACCAGCGCCACCTTCAGGTAGGGCATCACCAGCTTCCCGTACATGGCGCGCGCCCGCTGCAGCAGGTCGTTGGCCTCGACCAGGGACTGGAACAGGATGCCGACCAGGTCGATCGCGTCCTCCTCGTCGGCGCTGAAGCGGACCCGCTCCGGATCGAGGCCCAGCTGCCGCACGCTGCCCAGGATCTGGCTGCGCAGGACATCGCCGAGCGGGCGCTTGTCCTCGCCGGCCAACGCGCGCGCATACGGTGCCGGGTCGTCGCCCTGCAGCAGCGAGGCGATGTTGAACATGTCATCGGTGGCGAGGAACTGCCCGTCGTTGGCAGGCTCGTCAGGCGCGGAATCGGCTTCCGGCGCGGTATTGAAATGCCCGCCCATGCGCCCGGCCAGCGTGGACCCGCCATGCCGGCGCCAGACGTGCAGCTGCTCGCGCACGATGTCGCGGTAACGCAGCGGCTGGCCCTCGACATGGCCGGCCGGCGCGGTGGGCATCGCATAGCCGGATGCGGCTTCGGCCACGCCGCCGCCATACGCGGACTGACCGGTGTGCGCGTCGCCGCCGTCGAACCCCGGCGCGCCGGTGTCGCGGGCCTCGACCGTGCCGCCGTCGGGCACCCACGCATCCGGCGCCGGCGCGGCCGGCTGCTGGCTGCGCGGGGGCTGGATCGTGCGCGGCGCCGGCGTGTTGCCGGTGAATGCCGCATCGGCCAGGGTCCTGTTGGCCCTCGCGTAGACATCGCCCAGGGTCTTGGGCAGGCGCTTGTCGAACTGCTGGAACACCATGCGCCGCAGGCTCGGCGTCAGGTCCTCGGCCTCGAACAGCTCCACGAACGCAGTGACCGCGACCGCCGGGCGCAGCGGATTCAGGCGCCGGCCCTTCAGCCCGAGCGCATGCGCCAGCGCATCGAGGCGCTCGTCGAGTTCAGTCAGCGGATGCAGGAACTGGTGATCGAGCAGCTCGATGATCTGCTGGCCGGCCAGATGGATCTCCAGATCCCCTTCCGACATCAGCTCCAGCGCGCCTTCGCGCTCCGGCTCGCGGGGTTCGGCCTCGCGCCAGTGTGCGAACGCCTGCTCGATCGCCGCGCGGTAGCGGGTGGCAAGCTCCAGCGCGCGCGGCGCCAGTGCCATGATGGCCACCCGGTCTTCCTGCGCCGCGCTGAAGTCGTGCCCGGCCAGGGCGGCGATGCGCACCTGCTCCTCGATGGTGCTCCAGAAGCCGGACATCACCCCGACCAGCTCGGTGACCGCTTCGCGCTGCAGGGTCTCGAGCACGCGCTCGGGCCCGCGCGCGCTTCCGGGACGCGCCGGACGCCTGGCCGGGAGGTCGTCGAGACTGTTCATTCGGGGGACAATACACGCTCGCCATCGAACGACGGCGGAATGTGCATACCATCCTGAATGGCGCGTGGAGCGTCTGTGATGCCAATCCCGAATACCGCTGAAGACGGCACCCTCGAGCTTCTCGACCGGCGCCGGTCCACCCCCGCCCGCCAGCTCGGCGCGCCCGCGCCGGACCATCCCACACTGCTGCGCATCCTGCGCTCGGCAGTGCGCGTGCCCGACCACGGCAAGCGGGTGCCGTTCCGCTTCCTGCGCATCGAGGGCGGCGCCCGCCATGTGCTGGGCGAAGCGGTGGCCACGATCGGCCTGCGCCTGCGTCCCGGGGCGGCCCCGGCCGCGGTCGACAAGGATCGCCAGCGGTTCGCCCACGCGCCGCTGGTGCTGGCCGTGATCGCCGTGCTCGACCCGGAGGACACCATTCCGGAGACCGAGCGCCTGATGACCGCCGGCTGCGTCTGTTTCGCGGTGCTGCAGGCTGCCCAGGCACTGGGCTACGGCGGCAGCTGGCTGACCGGCTGGCCCGCGTTCGATCCGGACGTGATGGCGCTCCTCGGCCTCGGCCCCGACGAGCGCATTGCCGGTTTCATCCATCTGGGCACGCCGCGCATCGATGTGCCGGAACGCGAGCGCCCGGATCCCGCCGCGCTGCTGCGCGACTGGACCCCGGCGTGAGCGACGCCCCGCTGGCCACCGGCAGCCCGGACCCCGCGTGCGCGCAACCGGCGCGGCCGCCGGTCCATCTGGTCGATGCCAGCCTGTACGTGTTCCGCGCCTGGCACTCGATGCCCGACGAGTTCCGCGACGGCGAAGGCTGGCCGACCAATGCCGTGCACGGCTTCGCGCGCTTCCTGCTGGAACTGCTGGAGCGCGAACGTCCGCGGCATATCGCCGTGGCATTCGACGAAGCGCTCGACAGCTGCTTCCGCAATGCGATCTATGCCGAGTACAAGGCCAACCGCCCGCCGGCACCGGAGGAACTGCGCCGGCAGTTCACGCACTGCAAGGCGCTCGCGCAGGCACTCGGGCTGGCGGTGCTGGCCGATGCGCGCTACGAGGCCGACGACCTGATCGGCAGCGCACTGGTGCAGGCGCGCATGCACGGGCTGCGCGGGGTGGTGGTGTCCGCCGACAAGGATCTGTCGCAACTGCTGGCCGAGGGCGACGAGCAATGGGATTTCGCCCGTGGCCAGCGCTGGGGCATGGCCGGGGTGCCGGCCCGCCACGGCGTGCGCGCCGACCAGATCCCCTGCTACCTCGCGCTGTCGGGCGATGCGATCGACAACATCCCCGGCGTGCCCGGCATCGGCGCGAAGACCGCGGCCGCCCTGCTGGCGCACTTCGGTGACCTGGAAACGCTGCTGGCACGGGTCGACGAGGTGCCGTTCCTGCGCCTGCGCGGGGCGCGCCAGACCGCCGCACGGTTGCGTGAGCATGCGGCGCAGGCGCGGCTGTGCCGGCAGCTGACGACGATCGCGCTGGATGCGCCACTGGGCGCAGCGATAGTCCCGTTCCATCGCGGCGTGGCCGATGCCGGTCAGCTGGGCGTGCTGTGCGAACGCCTGCGCTTCGGGCCGCTCACGCGCCGGCGCCTGCAGATGGCCGCAGGGCTGGATGCGCTGCCCGGCACGCTTCCCGACGCCGCGGCCTACTGAGCCCACGCGGCCCGCACACCGGGCCGGGCTAGCATGCGCGCATGAGCAGACCCGACGACACCGGAACCGAACTCCTGTACGAAGGCGAGTGGCTGCGGCTGGTGCGCCGCGGCAAGTGGGAAGCCTGCGAGCGCACCCACAGCGCCGAGGGCCTGGCGGTCATCGTCATCGCGGTCACTCCGGCCGACGAGGTGCTGTTCGTCGAGCAGTACCGGATGGCCCTGGGCGCGCCCACCATCGAGATGCCGGCCGGACTGGTCGGCGACGACGACGCCGGCGACACCCTGGAAGCCGCAGCGACCCGCGAACTGGTCGAGGAAACCGGCTGGGAACCCGGGCGGGTGGAGATCCTGCTCACCGGGCCGACCTCGTCGGGCATGAGCAACGAACGCATCGCCTTCGCCCGCGCCCGCGACCTGCGCAGGGTCGGCGAAGGCGGCGGCGTCGGCAACGAGGACATCACCGTCCACCACGTGCCGCGCGCCGAGGCGCCCGCCTGGCTGATGCGCAAGCACCGCGAAGGCTACGAGCTCGACCTCAAGCTGTGGGCCGGGCTGTGGATGATCGAGCACAATCCGGACGGATCGCCGGCGGACTGAGCGCCGGCGTCGGTTGCGCATCAAGGGCTCAGGCGTTGGCGAAACGGTCGGTGGCCTGCACCAGCGCGTCGACGTTCTCGGGCTCGAACGCGGAATGTCCCGATGCCGGGGTGATGACCAGTTCCGATTTCGGCCATGCGCGATGCAGATCCCACGCGTTCTGCACCGGGCACACCACGTCGTAGCGGCCGTGCACGATGACGCCGGGGATGTCGACGATGCGGTAGATGTCGCGCAGCAGCTGGTCGTCGACCTCGAAGAAACCACCGTTGACGAAGTAGTGGTTCTCGATGCGTGCAAATGCCAGCGCGAAATGCGGGTCGTCGTGGCCGTGCACGAAATCCTGGTCCACGCGCAGGAACGAGGTCGCGCCTTCCCACACGCTCCATGCACGCGCGGCCGCCAGGCGGGTGGCCTCGTCGTCGGAGGTGAGGCGGCGATGGAAGGCGGCGATCATGTCGCCGCGCTCGTTCTCCGGAATGGCGGCGACGTAGTGCTCCCAGGCTTCCGGGAACAGCCGTGACGCGCCTTCCTGGTAGAACCATTCCAGCTCCCAGCGCCGCAGCATGAAGATCCCGCGCAGCACCAGCGCACTCACCCGCCGCGCATGCGCCTGGGCGTAGGCCAGCGCCAGCGTCGAACCCCAGGACCCGCCGAATACCTGCCAGCGGTCGATCCCCAGGTGCTCGCGCAGCTTCTCGATGTCGGCGACCAGGTCCCAGGTGGTGTTGTCGACGAGATCGGCATACGGCGTGGAACGGCCGGCGCCACGCTGGTCGAACAGCACGATCCGATACTTCGCCGGATCGTGGAAGCGGCGCATCTTCGGGTTGCTGCCGCCGCCCGGGCCGCCGTGCAGCAGCACCACCGGCTTGCCCTTCGGGTTGCCGCTCTGCTCGTAGTACAGCGTGTGGCGGTCGTCGACCCGGAGGGTGCCGGTATCGAACGGTTCGATCTCGGGATACAGCGTGCGCATGGGCGTGGGGCTCCTGCGAAAACGCGGCAGTCTACCAGCCGGCCCCGGCGCCCTCCGGCCCCGGTGCCGCGGCCGCAAGGCGCCCGGACCCGACGCGGTCGCGTCCCTCGAGGTCGCAGGCGGTGCCGACATCCGCGAATCCCGCGGCGCGTAGCAGCTCGCGCACGGCTGGGCCCTGGTCGTGGCCGTGCTCGAGCAGCAGCCAGCCACCGGGCTCGAGATGCGCCGGTGCCGCGGCGACGATGCGGCGGATGTCATCGAGCCCGTCGACGCCCGAGGCCAGCGCGGTGGCCGGTTCGAAACGCAGGTCGCCCTCGGACAGGTGCCGGTCGTCGCTGCGGATATAGGGCGGATTGCTGGCGATCAGGTCGAAGCAACGGCCGGCCAGTGGGGCCAGCCAGTCACCGTGGACGAACTCGACGTTGCGGACACCGGCGCTGCCGGCGTTGGCGGCCGCCACGGCCAGCGCCGCTGCGCTGCGGTCGGTGGCCACGACCCGGGCCTGCGGCCGCTCGCGGGCGATGGCCAGCGCGATCGCCCCGCTGCCGGTGCCCAGATCCGCCACCGTCGATGGCACCCCCATGGGCAGGCGCTCCAGGGCGAGTTCCACCAGGCGCTCGGTGTCCTCGCGCGGGATCAGGGTGTCCGGGGTCACGCCAAGGTCCAGCGTCCAGAAGCCACGCCTGCCGGTGAGATAGGCGACCGGCTCGCCGGCTTCGCGGCGTTCCAGCAGCGCATCGAACTCGCGCTGGCGCGCTGCATCCAGACGATCGTCGGCATGCGCGTACAGCCAGCTGCGCGGGCGCTGCAGGACATGCAGCAACAGCCACTCCGCATCCACTGCGCCGATGCGCGCTCCGGCCGCGCGCAGCACGGTATCGAGCCGCGGCGCGGGATCGGCCGGGGTGGCAGACATCGTCATGCTCACATCGTAAGGCGTGGGCGTGCAGGTCATGCACGCCGCCCGGTCATGGATACCGGCGAAAACGCGCTCCGCGTCGGCCGGAATCAAGGCAAAAAGAAGGCGACCAGTGGTCGCCTTGGAATTCCGTGACGCGCATGGGAGGGAGTACGGGACACGGAAGCGGCGGAGCCAAGGGCATCCGCCGGGGCCGCAAGCGGCACGGGTCGATATTGGTGCAATGCAGCACATGGGTCAAGGGTCACCGGAGCGCGCCCCGGCGGGGTTCATGGCTGCACGCGTGTCGCCGCGCGCGTCGGCTGGGCGACCCGTGCGTCAGCCGTTATGAACGGATAAGCCGAGTTCGATAGGCATCAACTATCGAATCGATGGCTTCTATCGATTTTACATATTGATAGCTCGTCCCTATCCTTTGCGCCGTTGCCCGGGACACCGGGCCGTTCTTCCACCCCGCCAACGAGGACTTCAATGTCTCTGATCAATACCCAGGTCCAGCCCTTCAAGACCACCGCCTATCGCAACGGCGAGTTCTTCGAAGTCACCGACGCCGCCCTCAAGGGCAAGTGGTCGGTGCTGATCTTCATGCCGGCCGCATTCACCTTCAACTGCCCGACCGAGGTCGAGGACGCCGCCGAGCATTACGCGGAGTTCCAGAAGGCCAACGCCGAGGTCTACATCGTCACCACCGACACGCATTTCTCGCACAAGGTGTGGCACGAGACTTCCGCCGCCGTCGGCAAGGCGCAGTTCCCGCTGGTCGGTGACCCGACCCACCAGCTGACCCGCGCATTCGGCGTGCACATCGAGGAAGAAGGCCTGGCCCTGCGCGGCACCTTCATCATCAACCCGGAAGGCGTGATCAAGACCGTCGAAATCCACGACAACGCGATCGCCCGCGACGTCACCGAGACCCTGCGCAAGCTCAAGGCTGCCCAGTACGTCGCTGCCAACCCGAACGAGGTCTGCCCGGCCAAGTGGAAGGAAGGCGAGAAGACCCTGAAGCCGTCGCTGGACCTGGTCGGCAAGATCTGATTTTCCGGATCTGACCACGCCACTGCGCCGGCCTTCGGGCCGGGCGTGGCCGGCGTCCATCCCGCACCCCGCGGGATGGGCGTGCACCGGAGCCGGTGGCAAGCCAGCCGCCGCCCGCCGCGTCGCCGGCTCCGGTGCACGCCTCTCCCCCCATCACGTCCGCTGACGCACCGCGCCGTCGCGGCCCGTTATCGACTTTCCGAGGACCCGCCATGCTCGAACAGGATCTCAAGACCCAGCTCGCCGCCTACCTGGAGCGCGTGGTGCGCCCGATCCACATCGTCGCCTCGCTCGACGATGGCGCGAAGTCGGCCGAGATGCGCGAACTGCTGGAGGAAATCGCCACCCTCAGCCCGAAGATCGAGCTGTCGCTTGATGGCGACGACACGCGCCGCCCCTCGTTCGCGCTGGGCACGCCCGGCCACGAGATCTCGCTGCGCTTCGCCGGCCTGCCGATGGGCCACGAGTTCACCTCGCTGGTGCTGGCGCTGCTGCAGGTCGGCGGGCATCCGTCGAAGGCCGCTGCCGAGACCCTCGAGCAGGTTGCCGCGCTGGAAGGCGAGTTCAACTTCGAGACCTATTACTCGCTGTCGTGCCAGAACTGCCCCGATGTGGTGCAGGCGCTGAACCTGGCCGCGGTGCTGAACCCGCGCATCCGCCACGTCGCCATCGACGGCGCGCTGTTCCAGGACGAGGTGGAAGCACGCGAGGTGATGTCGGTGCCGACCGTCTACCTCAATGGCCAGGTATTCGACCAGGGCCGGATGACGCTCGAGCAGATCGTCGCCAAGCTCGATACCAACGCCGCCGCGCGCGAAGCGGAGAAGATCGCCGCGAAGGCGCCGTTCGACGTGCTGGTGGTCGGCGGTGGACCGGCCGGTGCCGCCGCCGCGGTGTATGCCGCGCGCAAGGGCATCCGTACCGGCGTGGCATCGGAGCGCTTCGGCGGCCAGGTGCTGGACACCATGTCGATCGAGAACTTCATCTCGGTGCCGCACACCGAAGGCCCGCGCATGGCGGCGCAGCTCGAACAGCACGTGCGCGAGTACGACGTCGACGTGATGGACCTGCAGCGCGCGGCCCAGCTGGCGCCCGCCGGCGCCGACGGACTGGTCGAGGTGAAGCTGGAGAATGGCGCGTCGCTGAGGTCCAAGGCGGTGATCCTCGCCACCGGCGCGCGCTGGCGGCAGATGGACGTGCCGGGCGAGAACGAGTACCGCAACAGGGGGGTGGCCTATTGCCCGCACTGCGACGGCCCGCTGTTCAAGGGCAAGCACGTGGCGGTGATCGGCGGCGGCAACTCCGGCGTCGAGGCCGCGATCGACCTCGCCGGCATCGTCGCCCATGTGACCCTGATCGAGTTCGACGCCAGCCTGCGCGCCGACCAGGTGCTGCAGCGCAAGCTCCGCAGCCTGCCCAACGTGACCATACTCACCAGCGCGCAGACCACCGAGGTGCTGGGCGATGGCGCGAAGGTGACCGGGCTGGTCTACCGCGACCGTGTCGGCGGCGACAGCCACCGCGTGGTGCTGGACGGCGTGTTCGTGCAGATCGGCCTGCTGCCCAACACCGAGTGGCTGAAGGGCACGCTGGAGCTGTCGCCGCGCGGCGAGATCATGGTCGACGAGCGCGGCCAGACCAGCCTGCCGGGCGTGTTCGCCGCCGGCGACTGCACCACGGTGCCGTACAAGCAGATCGTGATCGCGATGGGGGAAGGTTCGAAGGCCGCGCTGGCCGCGTTCGACCACCTCATCCGCACCAGCGCACCGGCCGCCGCCGGTGCGGTCGCCGAAGCGGTGTAGGACCCCCGCGTGGTCCCGGATGGCGGGTCGCGCGCACGCACTGGAGCATCGCCATGAACCTGCGTGACCTGCGTTACCTCGTCGCCCTCGCCGACCATCGCCACTTCGGGCGGGCAGCGGCGGCCTGTTTCGTCAGCCAGCCGACGCTGTCGACGCAGATCCGCAAGCTCGAGGAGGAACTCGGCGTGGCGCTGGTGGAACGCGCGCCGCGCAAGGTGATGCTGACTCCCGCCGGCCGCGACGCGGCCGAGCGCGCGCGCCGCATCGTCGACGAGATCGAGCAGATGAAGGAGGCCGCACGCCGCGGCCAGGATCCGCAGGCCGGCACCGTGCGGCTAGGCATCTTCCCGACCCTGGGGCCGTACCTGCTGCCGCATGTGATTCCGCGGATCCGCGCGCGCTTCCCGCAGCTGGAACTGCTCCTGTTCGAGGAGAAGAGCGACGTGCTGCTGTCACGGCTGCGCGATGGCCGCCTGGATGCCGCGGTGCTCGCGCTGCCGGTCGACGACGACCAGTTGCATACCGAGGCCCTGTTTTCCGAGCCGTTCGTGCTGGCTGTCCCCGACCGCCACCCGCTGGCCGGACGCGAGCGGCTGCAGCTCGACGAGCTGGCCGACCAGCGCCTGCTGCTGCTCGAGGACGGCCACTGCCTGCGTGAACAGGCGCTCGACGTCTGCCAGCTCTCGGGCGCGCACGAACGCAGCGAATTCCGCGCCACCAGCCTGGAGACGCTGCGGCAGATGGTCGCCGCCAACGTCGGCATCACCCTGCTGCCGATGCTGGCGGTGCAGCCCCCGGTCGCGCGGTCGGAGAACATCCAGCTGGTGCATTTCGCCGCGCCCGCCCCACACCGCGACATCGCGATGACATGGCGGCGCAGTTCGGCGATGGACGCGTTCCTGCGCCAGCTGGCCAGGGAATTCCACGCCCTGCCCGACCAGCTGCTGGTGGCACCCGGCGCCGCCGCTGCCCCGCCCGGTGCCCCGCCCGGTGCCGACCGTCCGGCGGCCGCCGGGCCGGTCACCGCCGGGGTGGCTTGAACCGGCCTGCCGAACGGGCTAGCTTGGACACCGTACGGGCGGCGCTGACGCGTCGCCCGTTTCCTTTGCTCCGGTTCCGGCCCCCGCGTGCCGACCGCATGAGCAACCAGACAACTTCACCGAGGAACCTGTCATGTCCACTCCCAACAGCGGCCTGCCGCCGTCTCTGCTGGTGTCCGAAATCGATGCCGCCCGTCTCGATGCGCTGATCGAGAACCCCACCTGGCGGGGCCACCCGGCGGCGGTGGCGCTGCAGGAAGAACTGCTGCGCGCGCAGGTGCTGCCGGTGGCACAGATGCCGTCCGACGTGGTGCGCATGCATTCGCGGGTGGAGTGCGTCGATGCCGATGGCACCCGCCGCACCCTGACCCTGGTCTACCCGCACGAGGCCGACAGCGCCAGCGGCCGGGTGTCGGTGCTGGCGCCGGTCGGCAGCGCGCTGCTGGGCCTGTCGGTGGGCCAGAGCATCGAATGGCCACGCCCGGACGGCGGAACCCTCAGCCTGGAAGTGGCCTCGGTCGAGCCGCAGCCCGCCGCCTGAGCGGACGGCGCGCGCAGCGGGCCGGGCTTCGGCCTCACACCACCGGCGTTGCTGCGCAGCGCACGCCGGTGCCGCCCAGGCCGCAGTAGCCGCCCGGGTTCTTCGCCAGGTACTGCTGGTGCTCGTCCTCGGCGTAGAAGAACTCCGGCGCCGGATGCACGATTTCCGTGGTGATGTCACCCAGCCCCGCGGCATGCAGCCCGGC
The DNA here is from genome assembly GCF_021191595.1 of Alterluteimonas muca. NCBI lineage: Bacteria > Pseudomonadati > Pseudomonadota > Gammaproteobacteria > Lysobacterales > Lysobacteraceae > Alterluteimonas > Alterluteimonas muca. Next base: position 94,327 of record NZ_JAIWPS010000011.1, on the reverse strand, counting down.
CTGGAAGCTGTCGCGGCTGCGCTGCGCCGCCTGCGCCTGTTCCGACGTCGTGCAATGGATCACCGAGCGGTACTGGGTGCCGAGATCGTTGCCCTGGCGCATGCCCTGGGTCGGGTCGTGGCTTTCCCAGAAGGCCGCCAGCAGGCGGTCGAAGCCGATCACCGCCGGGTCGTAGACCACCAGCACCACCTCGGCATGCCCGGTCTGCCCGCTGCAGACCTCGCGGTAGGTGGGATTGGGCGTATGCCCGCCGGCATAGCCGACCGCGGTGGTTTCCACCCCCGGCAGCGACCAGAACACCCGTTCGGCGCCCCAGAAACAGCCCATGCCGAACTGCACCTGCGACAGGCCCTCGAAGGCGTCGCGCAGCGGACGGCCATGCACGTGGTGGCGGTTGTGCAGCGGCAGCGGGTCCGCGCGGCCGGGCAGCGCGTCCTGCGGACGCGGCATCCGCTGTTTCCAGGCACCAATCCCGAACATCGGCTCGCTCCACGCACGCGGCCCGTCGCCGCACCTGATTGAGTGGGGCGCGGCCGGGCCGGCTTCAAGCCCGGCCCGCCTCGGGTCGGCGCTGGCGCAACCCGGCCAGGAAGATGCCGGCCAGCGTCAACGCCAGGCCCATCCATTCGCGCGGCGAGGTGCCGCGGTCGAGCACCGCGAGGTCGAGCAGGAACGCGCATACCGGCTGCGCCAGCAGCAGCAGGCCGACCACCGCCACCGGCAACTGCTGCATCGCCCGCGAGATCAGGACCCAGCTCAGGCAGTGGCCCACCCCGGCCAGCAACAGCAACCAGCCGAGCGTTGCGAGGTCCGGGATCACGAAGGACACGCCTTCGGCGACGCCGGCCATGCCCAGCAGCACCGCGCACAGCGCCGAGACCACCGCCAGCACCTGGGCGATGGGCGCGCGCCGCTCCGGCGCCAGTGCGCTGCCGGCACGCTGCACATGGCGCAGGCCGATGTTGTACACGGCGTAGCACAGCCCGGTGGCAAGCCCCAGCCACACGCCCCAGCGGTAATCGGCCGGCAGATCCACCCAGTCGCCGCCCAGCAGCAGCCACAGGCCGAAGAACGCCAGCGCGATGCCGGCCACGAAGCGAGGACCGATGCGCTCGCCGAACAGCAGCACGCCGGCCAGCGCCATGAAGAACACCTGCGCATTGGCCAGCAGCGTGGCCAGGCCCGGCCCGACCAGCAGGATGCTGCGATGCCACAGCCACAGGTCGGCGGCGAACGCAGCGGCCGGCAGCAGTGCCAGCACCCACACCGCGCGCGGCAGCGGACGCCAGTCGCCGCGCGCCGCCACCAGCGCACCCAGCATCGCCGCTGCAAACAGCATGCGGTAGAACGCCGAGACCGTCGGCGCGGTGTCGGCCAGCCGCACCATCAGGCCGTTGCTGCCGATCAGCACCGCGCCGGCGAGCATCCAGGCCAGGGCAGTACTGCGGGCGGGGGAGTCCTGCACGGGCGAGAGGCTTCGACGGGCGCCGCAGCGTAGCAGCGGCCCGCGTGCGCCGGTCAGGTGAACACGGCGGGCGCCACCTGCACGCAGTTGCGGCCCAGCCGCTTGGCCGCGTACAGCGCCTTGTCGGCGCGGTCGACGGTGTCCTGCGGCGAGCGCTCGCCATCGCGCCGGGTGGCCAGCCCCACGCTCACCGTGAGTCGCAGGGCCTTGTCCTCCCAGCGCACGTCCAGCTGCTCGACCGCGCTGCGCATGCGCTCGCCGGTGTCGCGCGCGGGCGCGGCGGCGATGCCGGGAAGGATGGCGATGAACTCCTCGCCGCCATAGCGCCCGAACAGCGCGCCCTCACCCACCGCCCTGCGCAATGCCGTAGCCACCGTGCGCAGGCAGTGGTCGCCGGCAACGTGCCCGTGCTGATCGTTGATCGACTTGAAGTGGTCGAGGTCGACCAGGATCACCGAGAGCGGCTGCCCGCCGCGCTCGGCCTCGTTGAAGCTGCGCAGCAGCCACTGGTCGACCGATCGGCGGTTGAGCGACCCGGTCAGGGCGTCCATTTCCGCCGAGCGGCGCAGGTTGGCGGTCACCACGGCCTGTTCCACGTGCAGTTGCGCCAGCCGCGTGAATTCCATCGCCAGCGCCATCTCCTCGGCGCTGAACCCCTCGCTGCCGTCGCGCTGCAGCAGCACCGCGCCCCAGCCGGGCGCGCGCACCTGCAGCGGCAGCAGGGCCTCGGTGCGCGCACCGCGCTCGTCGCCCAGCAGCTCCTGCCGCGGCAGCCCGGCCGTGGCCGCCCGTCGCAGCGGCAGCGCGCGCCGCTCGAGGTCGGCGACCACCTGGTCGCGGCCCGCCGCGGGATGCACCACCATCATCTCCGCACCGTGGAAACCCTGCGCGACCGCCACCGCGGAGCGCACCGGCAGCAGTGGAAGCAGGTGGTCGAACAGCAGCCGGAAGGCGGTCCACTCGATATCGCCGGGGCCGAGCGTGCGCAGGCCGGCCTGCAGCGCATGTGCATAGGCGCCGCGGGCGGCCTCGCGCGCCATCCGCCGTTCGCTGTCGAGCCGCGCCAGGCGGTCGCGGTCGCGCTGGTCGCGGAAGTCGGCGATGCGCGACACCAGGCCCACCGCGAACAGGGTCAGGGTGGTGACCATGCCGGCCTGGAAGGCGAAGCGCGCAAGCAGCGGATTCGCGAGGTTCCAGCCCGGCGAGAACTCGTAGGCCAGCAGTGCCGCATAGGTGAGCACATGCAGTGCCAGCAGCGGCCAGGCCATCGCCAGCCGACGGCGCACCGCCACCGTCATCCACGCCACGCCGGCAATCCCGGTCGCCACCCACAGCGCCAGGGTCGCGGGTCCCAGCAGCTCGTTGAACGCCGGTACGTCGACCAGGCACAGGCCGACCAGCACCAGCGCCGTCCAGCGGAAGGCCGAAAGCGCCTGGCGTGCCCGCGCATGCAGCGTGGCGCCGGCATAGACCTCGAGCAGCCGGGTCCAGGCCAGCAGGAACACCAGGATCAGCGCGTGCACGCCCTGGATCCCCCAGGCACCGAGGAACGACAGCCCGGCGAACCGGTACAGGTGGCCGTTGAGGGCGGCCAGCAACAGCAGAGTGGACAGCGCGCAGGCGAAATAGCCGAGGAATGCGCGGTCGCGGGCGGCGGCATACAGCGACAGCGCCAGCAGGGCCAGCACCAGCAGTACCGCATAGACCGCGGCCGACATCGCCGAGGCGCGCTGCTCGAGCATCACCGCATGGTCTTCGCGCACCAGCAGCGGCAACACGCCGACACGGCCGTCGGCGAACACGTCGAGATCCAGCTCCAGCACCGGCCCCGCCGGCTCGGGTGGCACCGAGCGGAACCCGCCGGGGAACGCCTGCGCCACCCGCGGGCGGAAGAAATCATGCGGCGGCCCGGCCCAGTCGGCGCCGGTGAACTGCAGCCGGTCCACCGGCACGCGCGGCACCCAGACCACCCAGCGGGCATCGCCTTCCATCCTCGGAGGCAGCTCCCAGCGCAGTTGCGCGCGGGTGCCGCCATCGGCGCCGGCCGGCAGCGCCAGATAACCCGAGGACGCACGTGCGCCCTCGACACGCACCACCCCGGCGGGTCGCAGCCCGTCCGACGGGTCTCCACCCAGCCCCACCAGCGCCGATGCCAGCAACAGCAGCAGCGCCGCGAAGCCGAGCGTGGCGACCAGTTCCGGCGACGGCGCCCACCTGCGGGCAGGACTCACCGCACCGTCCCCGACGGCGTGGATCCCTGCACGGTGCCGCCCCCTGCGGTCGCCATGTTCACTTCCCGGATGTGAGTGCCCGATCGGGCTGGACGGCGGATGGTAGGGACAGGAATGTTATGGCCGTCACAAATGCCCGCGCGCCTGGTCCCCACCAGGATGGTTATCGGCAGCACCACTGCCTGCTTTAGCGCCCGGTCGCGCCGCCGGCGTTCCGGGCCCGGGCCAGCCGGGGCCACGGGCCGCGCGCGGCGCGCTCGCCTACACTGTGCGATCCGCGACGGCCGCCCTGCGCCCCGCCCCCGCATCCCCTGTATCCGCCGATCCCAGATGACCGCTGACGCCTCCCCCGATACCGCCACCCCGACCGATGCCCCCCTGCGTCGCGACTTCATCCGCCAGATCGTGCGTGACGACCTCGCCAGCGGCAGGCACAGCGCCATCCGCACCCGCTTCCCGCCGGAGCCCAACGGCTACCTGCATATCGGCCACGCCAAGGCGATCTGCCTGGACTTCGGCATCGCCCAGGAGTTCGGCGGCCGCTGCAACCTGCGCTTCGACGACACCAATCCGGCGAAGGAGGACCCGGAGTTCGTCGCCGCGATCCAGGATGACGTGCGCTGGCTGGGATACGAATGGGCCGACCTGCGCCATGCCTCGGATTACTTCGAGGTCTATTACCTGGCGGCCGAGAAGCTCGTCCGGGACGGCAGGGCGTTCGTCTGCGACCTGTCCGCCGAGCAGGTGCGCGAGTACCGCGGCACGCTCACCGAGCCCGGCCGCCACTCGCCGTTCCGCGACCGCAGCGTCGAGGAGAACCTCGACCTGTTCCGGCGCATGCGCGCCGGCGAGTTCGCCGATGGCGCGCGCACCCTGCGCGCGAAGATCGACATGGCCAGCGGCAACATCAACCTGCGCGACCCGGCGCTGTACCGGATCAAGCACGTGCCGCACCAGAACACCGGCGATGCCTGGCCGATCTACCCGATGTACGACTTCGCCCACGCGCTGGGCGACGCGATCGAGGGCGTCACCCACTCGCTGTGCACGCTGGAATTCGAGGACCACCGCCCGCTGTACGACTGGTGCGTGGACAACGTCGACCTCGCCGGCAACCCGCAACTGCTGGCACCGCTGGCGGCGAAGGGGCTGCCGATCGAAGCCGGCAAGCCGCGCCAGATCGAGTTCTCGCGGCTCAACATCAACTACACGGTGATGAGCAAGCGCAAGCTCACCCAGCTGGTCGCCGATGGTCTGGTCGACGGCTGGGACGACCCACGCATGTACACCCTGCAGGGCCTGCGCCGACGCGGCTATACGCCGGCATCGCTGCGCCTGCTGGTGGAGCGCGTGGGCATCAGCAAGCAGAACTCGGTGATCGACTTCTCGGTGCTGGAAGGCGCGCTGCGCGAGGATCTCGACGCCCACGCGCCGCGGCGCATGGCGGTGCTCGACCCGCTGAAGCTGGTGCTGACCAACCTGCCCGCGGAGCACGAGGAAGCGCTGGCCTTCCCCAACCATCCCAAGGACGAATCGCTCGGCGTGCGCCAGGTGCCGTTCGCAAGCGAGCTGTGGATCGAGCGCGAGGACTTCGCCGAGGTGCCGCCGAAGGGCTGGAAGCGGCTGGTGCCCGGGGGCGAGGTGCGCCTGCGCGGCGCCGGCATCGTGCGCGTCGACGAGGTGGTCAAGGACGACGCCGGCCATGTGGTCGAACTGCGCGGCGCGCTGGATCCGGAATCGCGGCCCGGCATGGAAGGCGCCAACCGCAAGGTCAAGGGCACCATCCACTGGGTCAGCGCGCGCCATGCGGTGGCCGCCGAGGTGCGCCTCTACGATCGCCTGTTCGTGGTCGAGAACCCCGATGACGAGAGCGGCGGGAAGACCTACCGCGACCACATCAACCCGGACTCCATTCGCGAAGTGCGCGCGTGGGTGGAACCCGCCGCCGCGGATGCCGCGCCCGAACAGTCGTTCCAGTTCGAACGCCTCGGCTACTTCGTCGCCGACCGCCATGACCACCGCAGGGACGCGCCGGTGTTCAACCGCAGCGTGACCCTGCGCGACACCTGGGCCGCAAAGGCCTGAGAAACCGACCATGACCTTCCGAATGTTCCACCTGTTCGCGCTGCTGCTCGCGCTGTCGCTCGCGGCATGCGCGGCGCCCACGGCGTCCGGCCCCGAAGCCGAGGCAACGCCTGCGCCCACGCCGGTGGCCGATGACGGCACTGCGGCCGGCGCCGGCCAGGTGCCCACCCTCGACACCAGCTGCAGGGTCGACAGCGACTGCACGGTCAAGGATGTCGGCAACTGCTGCGGCACCTTCCCGGCCTGCGTCAACGTCGACAGCCCGGCCGACCCCCGGGCGGTGATGGCCGAGTGCCAGCGCAGCGGCATGGCCTCGGTATGCGGCTTCCGCGAGATCCAGGCCTGCGCCTGCGTCGCCAGCCGCTGCGAGGCGGTCGACACCGCCGCTCCGGTGGCACGCTGATGCTCTACGCCCAGGTCCACCTCACCCTGCCGGCATGGGTGCACGAGGCGGTCGATACCGGCCGCGCCTACCCCGATGACGACGCCAAGATCGCGCTCGCCATCGACCTCGCGCGCCGCAACGTCGATGCCGCCAGCGGCGGCCCGTTCGGCGCGGCGGTGTTCGGCCCCGGGGACCGCATCGTCTCGGTGGGCGTCAACCGGGTGATGCCGACGAACTGCTCGGTCGCGCATGCGGAAACGATGGCCTTCATGCTCGCCCAGCAGCGCCTGCAGACCCCGCGGCTCAACGCGACGGGCGCGCCGTACACGCTGGCGACTTCCGCCCAACCCTGCTGCCAGTGCTTCGGCGCGGCGGTGTGGGCCGGCATCGACCGGCTGCTGATCGGTGCGCGCGCCGAAGATGTTGAGGCCCTGACGGAGTTCGACGAGGGCCCGCTGCCGGCCGACTGGCCGGAGGAACTGCAGCGGCGCGGCATCGAGGTGGTGCGCGACCTGCGCCGCGACGACGCCCGCGCGGTGCTCGCGGCCTATTCGGCCACTGGCGGAGCACGCTACTGATGGCCGACCTCACCACCCCGGCACTGCTGTGCTATTGCCGCGCCGGCTTCGAGGCCGATCTCGCCGCCGAACTGACCGAGCGCGCCGCGCTGGCCGGGATCGGCGGCTGGGCGCGCGCCGGTCGCGACGAGGGCTACGTGCTGTTCCACGCCGCCGAGGCAGGCGTGCCGCTGGTGCAGGCACTGCCGTTCCGCGAGCTGGTCTTCGCACGCCAGAAGGCCGTGCTGCTGGCCGAGCTGACCGGCCTCGACCCGAAGGACCGCCTCACCCCCGTGCTCGACACCCTGCAGGGCGCCGGGCGTTACGGCGAACTGTGGGTCGAGCATCCCGACTCCGATGCCGGCAAGCCGCTTTCGGCGCTGGCGCGCGCGTTCGGCAACGCGTTGCGGCCCGCACTGCGCAAGCGCGGCTTCCTGACCAACGAAGCCGATCCCACGCGCTCGCGCCTGCATGTGTGCCTGCTGGGCGGCGACCACCTGATGCTGGCGCGCAGCCAGCCAGGCGACAGCGCCGTGTGGCCGCAGGGCATCCCGCGCCTGCGCCTGCTCGGCGAAGCGCCATCGCGCTCGGCGCTGAAGCTGGAAGAGGCACTGATGGTGCTGCTGACGCCGCGCGAGCGCGAAACGCTGATCAAGCCGGGCATGCGCGCCACCGACCTCGGCGCCGCGCCGGGCGGCTGGACCTGGGTGCTGACCCGCGAACACATGCGCGTCACCGCGATCGACAACGGCCCGCTGCAGGCCGCGCTGCACGACACCGGCCTGGTCGACCACCAGCGCGCCGACGCCTTCCGCTGGCAGCCCGACACGCCGCAGGACTGGATGGTCTGCGACATGGTCGAGCAGCCGCGGCGGGTGGCCGAACGCATGGCGACCTGGTTCCGCGAAGGCTGGTGCCGGCACGCGGTGTTCAACCTCAAGCTGCCGATGAAGAAGCGCTGGAACGAGACCCGGCTGAGCCTGGACCTGTTCACCGACCAGGCCCAGGTGCCGCTGACCCTGCGCGCGCGCCAGCTCTACCACGACCGCGAGGAGATCACGGTCTTCGCCAGCGCGGGGGCCGGCGGCTGATCCGGCACCCGGCGGGCATCGCCCGGGGATCGGGACAGGCCTGACGGGAAGTGTCGTTTGCAGGTGCAGGCGGCGGCTTCGGATGGCACCGCCGAAACGCGACCGCCGGCACGTGCGGTCTCGGCCACTGCAACCGGGTGCTGGCATGCTGGCGTCCTCGCTGGAGGACCTCCGCATGCAACCGCTTGAACTCAACGACCCCGCGGCGTTCGGCCGCGAATTCCTGCGCCAGACGCAGCTGCAGGGCTTCGGCTCGCTGACCAAGCGCGACCTCGAACTGCTGATGTTCGTGCTGCTGGAACGCGATGGCGCGATCGACCGCGCGGCATCCAACCACGCCGCCGCGGCGCAGCTGCGCGTCACCCCGGCACGGCTGAAGGCCCTGCGCCGCGACGGCTATGCGCGCTGGCGGCAGCTCGCCGAGGAAGCGCCGGCCGACGCGCTTCCGCGCATCCTCACCACGGTGCTCAGCGCCGAGAACCTGCGCGCCGGTGCACGGCATGTCAGCGAACGTGCACGCCGCGACGGATTCCTCGCCGTGCGCGTCGAGCATCCCGACGATCTCGCGCGTTTCGAGCAGGCGATCCTCGATGTCGGCGCATTGCCGGTCTACGAACGCAACCGCGAGGTGGTGGCGGTGCGTTTCGACACCCTGCTGCGGCTGGCCGAACAGCACGGCCACCTGCAGCCCGACCCGCAGGCGGTGGCACGCGAACTGCAGAAGCTGGCACCGGCCGCGGACGAAGTGGCCGACCTGCTGCGCAAGGACATCGACAAGCTGCGCTGGGACGACGTGCGCAACGCCCTCAATGCACTCGGCGCCCGCGCGGTCGCGGGCACGCTGGAGGGCGGCGTGCACCGGCTGCTGGCGCTGGCGTTTCCCTTCCTCGGGCGCTGAGCAGCACCCCGGGCAGGCCCGGTTGCGCGGTGCCCGTCACGCTCGTGCGCCGGCCACGCCACTGCGGCGCCTCGCGACCCACGCGCGGTGGCCGCGCCGACCGGGCCGCAACGCCGCACGTATGATCCGGGCTCCGGTCATGACGCGGCGCCATGGAACGTTTCCTGCTCATCCTCGACTTCATCGGCACCTTCGCCTTCGCGATCAGTGGCGCGACCATCGGCGTGCGCCATCGCCTGGACCTGTTCGGCGTGCTGGTGCTGGCGTTCGCCACCGCCACCTTCGGCGGCATCATGCGCGACGTGCTGATCGGCGCGACGCCTGCCGCGCTGGCGGACTGGACCTACCTGACGCTTGCCTGCATCGCCGGGCTGATCACCTTCTACCGCCACGGCCTGGTCGAACGCCTGCGCAACCCGGTGCAGCTGTTCGATGCGGCAGGGCTGGCACTGTTCGCGGTGGTGGGTGCCAGCAAGGCGCTGGCGTTCGGGCTGTCGCCCTTCGCGGCGGTGCTGCTGGGCATGGTCAGCGGCATCGGCGGCGGCATGGCGCGCGACGTGCTCGTGGCGCGGGTACCGGTGGTGCTGCAGGCCGACCTGTACGCGGTTGCGGCCCTGGCAGCGGCGGCGTTGGTGGTGGTCGGCCACCGGCTCGACCTGTCGGAGGAGTGGACGCTGCCGGCCGGCATCCTGCTGTGTTTCGGCCTGCGCTACATGGCGATCCGCCACGGCTGGCGGCTGCCGGAAGCGCGTCCGCACGACCCCGGCTGACGTCGCGGGGCCACCGTGGCTACGTGCCGCTCGCGTGCCGCCACAGCGCGCGCGCCAGCGGCGGAAGGCGCCCGGCCAGGCCGAGCGCGTGCCCGCGCAACAGCGTCGGCAACAGGGCATCGTTGGAATACGCACGGTTGATGCCGTCGAAGCTCCATGCCGCCAGCGTGTCCTCGCTGCGCCGCCGCCGGGCCCAGCGCCGCAGCCGGTGCGGCGAGGCCCAGTCGACGCCGCGCGCACGTGCGGATGCCACCGCATCGGCCAATGCGGCCACATCGCGCAGGCCGAGGTTCACGCCCTGCCCGGCCAGCGGGTGCACGACATGCGCCGCGTCGCCCACCAGCAGGATGCGGCCGTCCAGCAGGGTGTCGGCCAGCTGCCGCCGCAGCGGGAATGCCGCGCGCGCCGTCAGCGGGCGTGCGGCGCCCAGGCGCGCATCGAAGGCCCGGGTGAGCGCTTCGCCGAACTGCACATCATCGAGCGCCAGCACGTGCTGCGCCTCGTCCTCGGGCAGGCTCCATACGATCGAACTGCTGCCGTCGCCGCAGGGCAGGAAGGCCAGTGGACCGCCGGGCAGGAAACGCTGCCATGCGGTGTCCTCGTGGGACAGCTCCGTCGCCACGTAGCCCACCACGCCGCGCTGCCGGTAGTCGTGGCGGGTGATGCCGATGCCGGCGAGCCGGCGCAGCGCCGAGGCCGCGCCATCGGCGGCGACCGCGATGCGCGCGGCCACGCGGCCGCCATCGGCGAGACGCAGCTGCACCCAGTCGTCGTCATGGTCGAAGGCCTGGAGTTCCGCCGGGCAGCGCACCTCGACGCCCGCGGCCGGCAGTGCCGCCCACAGCCGGTCGATCAGCAGGCCGTTCTCGATGATCCAGCCCAGCGATTCGCGCCCGTAACGGTCCGCATCGAAGCAGAGCTCGTCGCCGGCCGCGGCGTCCCACACCCGCATCCGCCGGTACGGGTGCGCGCGTGCCCGGCGCACGCCGTCCCACACGCCCAGACGCTCGAACAGCGCGGCATTGTCCGGAGCGAACGCGAACACGCGCAGGTCCGGCCGGTCGCGCTGCCAGGCCGCCGGCGCACGCGCTTCGAGCAGCACCGTGTCGAGGCCGGCCCGCGCCAGCGCCAGTGCGCAGGCAGCGCCGACCACGCCGCCGCCGACCACGGCCACGTCGTGGCGATGCCGGCAGCTCATGGCGCGCTCCTGCGGCACAGCGCCGGGACCTCGCCGCGGTAGCCCATCGCCCCACCCGCAAGCTGCGCCTGCAGCCCGCTGTCGGCGTCGAGCGCCAGCAGGCCGAGGCTGCGCAGCGGCCGTATCATGGCCGAGGGGTTCGAAGTCAGCCGCGCCAGGCCATCGGAGAACGCCAGCGTGCGTCCGCGATCCTCGTGCCGGCGATGCGCGTATGTCTGCAGCACCCGCTCGGCCCCGGCGTCACCGGGATGTGCGGCAATCGCCTCGGCCAGCACCAGCGCATCGCGCAGGCCGAGGTTGAACCCCTGCGCACCGATCGGATGCAGCGTCTGCGCGGCATTGCCGACCAGCGCCGCGCGCGGGGCAATGATCGCTTCCGCGACCACGCGCTGCAGCGGATAGGCGCTACGTGGGCCGACTTCGAGCAGGCGCCCGGCGCGCCAGCCGATCACGTCCTGGACGCGCGCGAGAAACGCGGCGTCGTCAAGGCCGAGCACCGCATCGGCATCCGCAGTGGGTACGCCGTGGACGAGGCCGTAATGGCCATCCCCACGCGGCAGCAGCGCGGTCGGGCCATGGTCGGTGAGCCGCTCCCAGGCGATCCCGTGCGGGCCGCGTGCAGCGCGCACGCGCGCCACCAGCAGGGTCTGGTCGTAGTCGTGCAGCGTGGTACCAATGCCCAGCGCATCGCGCACGCCGCTGCGGGTGCCATCGGCGCCGACCAGCAGGCGGCTGCGCAGGAGGTGCTCGCCGCCTTCGGCCTCGATGCGCACCGTGCAACCGTCCGCATCGGCACGCGCGCCCAGGAAACGTGCCGGCCGGTAACGGCGGAGCCGGGTCAGCGTCGCCAGCCGCGCCTCCAGTGCCTCGCCGAAATCACGCGCCACCACCACCTGCCCGAATGTCTGCCGCCCGTAATCGGCAGCCCGCATGCGCACGCGGCCGAAGTCGCCCTTGCGGCTTGCGTGGATCTCGCGGATCGCACCGGTCGGTGCGCGCAGGTGGCGCATCACGTCGAGCGCGGTGAGGGCGTTGACGCTGGCATCGGCCAGGCTCAGGTTGCGCTGGTCGAACACCGGCGGCAGCGCGCCTGGCGGCGTGACCTCGACCAGGCCGACATCGAGGTCGAGGCGATCCAGTGCGATGGCGAGGCTGGCGCCGACCAGGCCGCCCCCCACCACCAGGACATCGTGGGATGCATTCATGCGCGGATGATACGGATTCCCCCGCAACGCCGGCAGGCGCGAAAGCGCAGCCATCGCCGCTCGGCTAGAATGCCCGCGCTGAACCACCGGAAGCCGCCGATGAACGCCACCACCCGCCCCATCCAGATCTTCGCCGTGCTCGCCCTCGCGCTGGCCGCCACCCGCGTCCACCACTTCGCGGCGGTGCCCGATGCCTCGTGGGCGGTGTTCTTCCTCGGCGGCGTGTACCTGCGCGCGCAGGCGCGCTGGGCATTCCCGGTACTGATGGCGCTGTCGGTGGCGGTGGATGCCGCAGTCATCACCGGCATGGGCCTGGATTTCTGGGGCCACTACTGCGTGTCCCCTGCGTACGCCTGCCTGCTCGGCGCCTACTTCGCCCTCTGGGCCGGTGGCAGCTGGGTCGCGCGGCGCCCGATCGCCCTTGACCTTGCCACCGCAGGCCGCGTTGCGCTGGCGGTGGTGGTGTCGGCGGCCGTGTGCCAGCTGATCGCGCAGGGCAGCTTCTTCTGGATCAGTGCATCGGTCGCCGAGCCGACCCTTGCCGGCTGGTGGAAGAACTACAGCGACTGGCTGCCGGCCTACATGGGCACGATGGCGCTGTACGTCGCGATCGCCGCGGTCGTGCACGCGGTAGCCCTGCAGCTGGCGCCTGCCGCCGCGCTGCGCGGCGACCGCGCCGCCTGAGCCGGCCGTCGATGGGCAACCGCCTTTCGAAGATCTACACCCGCACCGGTGACGACGGCACCACCGGTCTGGGCGACGGCAGCCGCACCCGCAAGGATTCGGCGCGCGTCAACGCCTACGGCACGGTGGACGAGGCCAACTCCGCCATCGGGCTGCTGCTGGCGTCGGACCTGCCCGACGATGTGCGCGACCTGCTCACCGCGATCCAGCACCAGTTGTTCGATCTCGGCGGCGAGCTGTGCATCCCCGGCCATGCCGCCATCTCCGACGAGGACGTGGACCGGCTCGAGGCCCACCTCGACCACCACAACGCCGACCTGCCGCCGCTGAAGGATTTCATCCTCCCCGGCGGTGGCGAAGCCGCCGCGCGCTGCCACCTGGCGCGCACCATCGTGCGCCGCGCCGAGCGCGAGACGGTCACCCTGTCGTGCACCGAAGCCGTGCGCCCGCAGGCGGTGCGTTACCTCAACCGCCTGTCCGACCTCCTGTTCGTGCTTGCCCGGGTGCTGGCACGCGCCAGCGGCCACGGCGAAGTGCTGTGGCGGCACGAACGCCGCGCACGTTGAACCCGGCGGTCTATACGCACGCCGCCTGCCTCGGCCACGACACCGGCCCGGGCCATCCCGAGTCATCGCAGCGCCTGGGCACGGTCATCCAGGCCCTGCGCTCGGAACTCCCCGACCTCGACTGGCGCGAGGCGCCGCGTGCCAGCCGCGGCCAGCTGCTGCGCGTGCATGACGGCGAACTGCTGGAGGCGGTCCTCGAACAGGCGCCCACCACCCAGGTGCATCTCGACCCCGACACCGTGATGTCACCGGCGTCCGGTGAGGCCGCGCTGCGCGCCGCGGGTGCCGGGGTGGCCGCCGTCGATGCGGTGATGCAGGACGATGTGGCGACCGCGTTCTGCGCGGTACGCCCGCCGGGCCATCACGCCACCGGTGGCCAGGCGATGGGCTTCTGCCTGTTCAACAACGTGGCAGTGGCCGCCGCGCATGCGATCGAACGGCACGGGCTGACCCGGGTGGCGATCGTCGACTTCGATGTCCACCACGGCAACGGCACCCAGTCGATCTTCGAGGCCGACGCGCGGGTGCTCTACATGAGCTCGCACCAGCTCGGGCTGTTCCCCCACAGCGGTGGCCGCCGCGAGCGCGGCGTCGGCAACATCCTCAACCTGCCGTTGCCGCCCGGCACCGGCAGCCGCATGTTCCAGGAAGCCTGGGTGGAACGCATGCTGCCGGAGCTGGAAGCGTTCCGTCCGCAGCTGGTGCTGATATCGGCGGGCTTCGATGCCCACTGGCGTGACCCGCTGGCGCAGATGCAGCTGGCCGCCGACGACTTCGCATGGCTGACCGGCGAACTGTGCGCGATCGCCGGCCAGCACGCCGCCGGGCGCGTGGTGTCGATGCTCGAGGGTGGATACGACCTGCAGGCGCTGCGCGAGTGCGCGGTCGCCCATGTGCGTGCCCTGGGTGACGCCATACGCTGACACTACGTTCAGCAGCGCCGATCGCCGCGGCGCAGTGGCCCTGATTGCGGCGGCGTCGCGTTGCCGCTGCGCATGGGATGCGGCATTCTGGCGACCGTTTGCCCCCCGGATTTTTCGCGTGCGCCCAGCCCTCCGCCTGCTTCCCCTGCCGTTGTGCATCGCGTTCTCGCTCAGCGCCATGGCCGAGGAGCGGCCCGAAGACTGGCGGCTGTGCCCGCTCGAGGATGCGGTGCCGGTGTTTCCGGACGCGCCGCCGCCGATCGGCACCTCGGCCGACCGCGAGGACATGTCGACCGAGATCGGCGGCGATGCGCTGTCTGGCATCTACGGCAACGAAACACGCCTGCGCGGCAACGCCACCCTGCAGCGCGGCGACCAGTTCCTTGCCACCGACAGCCTCGACTTCAACCAGGAAACCGGCGAGTACGTGGCCGAGGGCAGTGTCCGCTACCAGGACTCGGGCATGCGCATCGTCGCCGAGCGCCTGCGCGGCAACCAGGGCACCGACACCCACGAGATCGAGAACGTCAGCTACCAGCTGATCGAACGGCGCGGCAACGGCGGTGCCGATCGCGCCGAACTGGTCGGCGACGTCGGCTCGCTGTACGGCTCCACCTATTCCACCTGCCCGCCCGGCGACCGCCACTGGGAACTGCGCGCGCGGCAGATCGATGTCGACATCGAAACCGGCTGGGGCACGGCGCGTGGCGCCTCTCTGCACCTGGGCCGGTTTCCGATCCTGTACATGCCGTACTTCAAGTTCCCCGTCGACGACCGCCGCAAGACCGGCCTGCTGTACCCGGCGATCGGCTATTCCGGGCGCAACGGCTTCGACTACGCGCAGCCGATCTACCTCAACCTGGCGCCGAACTACGACATGACGCTGGAGCCGCGCTACATGGCACGGCGCGGCGCACTGCTGGGCACCGAGTTCCGCTACCTCACCCGCAACGGCGGCGGGCAGCTGAACTTCGAATACCTGCCTTCGGACAAGCTTACCGAGCGCGACCGCCAGCGCGAGATCGACGAAGGCATCCCGGAGGAGAACCGCCGCGAGGAAGACCGCGGCATGTTCCACCACTCCAACAGCCACCGCTTCAACGGTACCTGGTACACCAGCACCAACCTCAACTGGATCAGCGACCCGCGTTACCTCGAGGACATGAGCAACAGTCTCACCTCGCAGTCGCCGCTCACGATCACCAGCAGCACCGGCATCTTCGGCCGCGGCCGTTACTGGGATGCAGGCCTGATGGCCGACTACAACCTGCTGTCGGACTACACGCTGACCGAGGCACTGATGCCCTACAACCGGCTGCCGCGTCTGTTCGGCAACTGGGAGCAGCCGCTGCGGCCATGGCTGGTCGCCGGCCTCAACATCGATGCCACCCGCTTCGAGCACACCAGCGATGCGACTTACGGTGACGGAGCCGGGGTGCGCCCGGGAGGCAGTCGCCTCGACGCCAAACCGTTCGTGACCCTGCCGTTCGAGGGCGCCGCCTGGTTCGTGCGGCCGACGCTCGCCTACCGCTATACCCGCTACCAGCTCGACGACGACTTGGCCAACCAGATCGGGGCAGCCATCGGCCAGCCGGCCGAACGCGCACCCAGCCGCAGCCTGCCGATTGCCAGCGTCGACGCCGGGCTGTTCTTCGACCGCGAAACGATGTTCCGCGGCGACAGCTACGTGCATACGCTCGAGCCGCGGCTGTTCTATCTGCGCACGCCCTACCGCAACCAGGACAACCTGCCGGTGTTCGACACCGGCTCCATGACCTTCAGCTGGGGCCAGCTGTTCCGCGACAACCGCTTCTCCGGCGCCGACCGCCAGGCCGACGCCAACCAGATGACCGTGGCGCTCACCACGCGGCTGATCCGCGAATCCGACGGCCAGGAAAAGCTGTCGGCCAGCATCGGCCAGATCCGCTACTTCGACGACCTGCGGGTGTGGCTCAACCCGAATGCACCGCCGGTGGAATCCGGCGAGTCCTCCTGGGTGGCCGAAGGCGCCTATGCGATCAACGACCGCTGGAGCGTCAACGCCGCCTACCAGTGGGATCCACGCGATCGCCGCGACGACCTCGTCAGCATCCGCTCCCGCTACCTGGTCGGCGACGACGGCATCGTCAACCTCGGCTACCGCTACCGCCGCGACCTGCTCGAGCAGGCGGACTTCTCCTTCCTGTATCCGATCAACGCCACCTGGAGCGTGGTCGGCCGCTATTACTACTCGCTGCAGGACCGCCAGCTGCTGGAAGGCATCGCCGGCCTGCAGTGGGACAGCTGCTGCGTGAGCGTGCGCCTGGTGGGCCGCCGTTACGTGCGCAACCGCCTCGGCGAGATGAACGACGCCATCCAGCTGGAAGTTGAACTGAAGGGGCTGAGCTCGCTTGGCGCCAACACGGAGGACCGTTTGCGCCGTGCTATTCTCGGTTATTACCGAGACGACCTCTATCTCGTCCCGCCGTCCGACCTGATCGGCGAGCCTGTCGAAACCGACCCCCTGCCATGAACAAGACCCTCCTGTCCCTGCTGGCGGCCGCGCTGCTGGCTGCTTCCCCCATCCACGCGCAGGACATCGTGCCGCTCGAGCGCATCGCCGCCGTCGTGGACGAGGACGTCATCCTGCAGAGCGAACTCGACCGCGCGGTTGCCAACGTGCTTGCGCAGTATTCGGGCCGCGACGACCAGCTGCCGCCGCGCGAGATCCTCGAGCGCCAGGTGCTCGAGCGCCTGGTGCTGGTGCGCCTGCAGACTGCGCGCGCCGGCCAGATGGGGGTGCGCGTGAGCGACGCCGAGGTCGACGGTGCCGTCGGCATGATTGCCCAGCAGAACGGTTTCACCCCGGACCAGCTGCGCCAGCAGCTCGCCGCCGACGGCCTGTCGTTCGACGAATTCCGCAACTCGCTGCGCGAGGAGCTGATGGTGCAGCGGCTGCGCCAGCGTTTCGCGCAGACCCGCATCGTGGTCAGCGACGCCGAGGTGGACGCGGCGCTCGCAGGCGACGCGGTCAACCGCCAGTACCAGCTCGCCCACATCCTCGTCGCCCTGCCCGACGGCGCGACGCCGGAACAGATCAGCACCGCCGAAGAGAAGATCGAAGGCATCAAGGCGCTGATCGACCGTGGCGAGATGGCGTTCCAGGCGGCTGCGGTGCGCTACTCCGACAGCCCCAATGCGCTCGAGGGCGGCAGCCTCGGCTGGCGCTCGCTCGACGAGATCCCCACCGCGTTCTCCGGGGCCGTGCAATCGATGCAGCCGGGCGAGGTGCTGGGCCCGATGCGCGGCCCGAGCGGCTTCCAGCTGCTGCAGCTGGTGGAAGTGCGCGACGCCCAGAATGCCGGCAGCGTCACCCAGTACCAGGCGCGCCACATCCTGATCCGCAGCGGCGGTGACGTCAGCGACGACCAGGCCCGCGCGCGTGCGCAGACCCTGCGCGCCCGTGCCGTCGGCGGCGCCGATTTCGCAGAACTGGCCCGCGAGCACACGGACGATCCGTCCTCGCGTGAGCGCGGCGGCGACCTCGGCTGGTTCACCATCGACCAGTTCGGCCCGGACTTCGGCGCACAGGTCGCCGGGATCGAGGACGGCGCGATCAGCGAACCGTTCAAGACCCAGGCCGGCTGGCACGTCGTGCAGCGCGTCGGCACCCGCCAGGCCGCGGCCGACGACGCGAACCGTCGCGCCCAGGTCCGCGAGGCGATCGGCCAGCGCAAACTGGAAGACGAGTGGAACCGCTTCCTGCGCGAGATCCGCGGCGAGGCCTTCGTCGACGTGCGCGGCACCTCCGCGCCGGCGGGCAGCGGCGGCTGAGGATGCGGCGTCCCCGGCTCGCGCTGGTCCCGGGTGAACCGGCCGGCGTCGGGCCGGAACTGTGCGTCGCGGCACTCGCCCGCGAGTGGGATGCCGACCTCGTGGTCTTCGGCGATGGCGACACCCTGCGCCGCGCGGCCGAAGCCACCGGCCAGCCCATCCCGGAACTGATTCCGCATGACGCGCCGGCCGACGTGCCCGGGGTGCGCCTGGTCGAGTATCGCAATGCACGCCCGGCGCGCTTCGGCGAGGCCGACCCGGCCAACGCGCGCGCGGTGATCGCTGCGCTGACCGCGGCCGCCGATGCCTGCCTGTCGGGTGCCTGCGACGGCCTGGTCACCGGGCCCGTGCACAAGGCGGCCATCAACGACGGCGGCATTGCCTACACCGGCACCACCGAACTGCTGGCACGCCATGCCGGCTGCGAGGTGGTGATGATGCTGGCCAACGACATCGTCCGCGTGGCACTGGCGACCACCCACCTGCCGCTGCGCGCTGTCTCCGACGCCATCGACGCGACACTGCTCGAACGCGTGCTGCGGATCCTGCACACCGCGCTGCGCCGCGACTTCGGCCACCCGCACCCGGTCATCGCGGTCCTGGGCCTGAACCCGCATGCCGGCGAGGACGGTCACCTCGGCCGCGAGGAACTCGACGTCATCGCACCGTTGCTGGCGCGCCTGCGCGCCGCGGACGGCTTCGACCTGCGCGGTCCGCTGCCGGCCGATACCGCCTTCCTGCCGGCACGGCTTGCGCAGTTCGACGCGGTGCTTGCGATGTACCACGACCAGGGCCTGCCGGTGCTGAAGTACAGCGGCTTCGAGCAGGCGGTCAACCTCACCCTCGGCCTGCCCTACCCGCGCGTGGCGGTCGACCATGGCACCGCGCTTGATCTGGCCGGACGCGGCACTGCCGATCCGTCGAGCCTGTTTGCGGCCATTGCCACCTGCGCGCAGCTGGCGGGGCGCCACACCGCGGACGCACGTGCATGACGGAACCCGCAGCAATGCCGACGATCGGCTGGGACGACTTCGAACGCGTGGACCTGCGCGTGGGCCGCGTGCTCAGCGCGCGCGTGTTCGCGGAGGCGCGCAAACCCGCCTACGTGCTCGACGTGGACTTCGGCCCCGAGATCGGCGTGCGCAAGTCCAGCGCGCAGATCACCGATCTGTACACGCCGGATTCGCTGGTCGGCCGACTGGTCGTGGCGGTGGTGAACTTTCCGCCACGGCAGATCGGCCCACTGATGTCGCAATGCCTGGTCACCGGCTTCCACGACGCGCAGGGCCGGGTGGCCCTGTGCGTGCCGGATGCCGACGTCCCTCCTGGAACCCGCCTGCTGTGAGCATCGACACCACCGACACCGGCTTCGGCCGCGCCAAGAAGGCGCTGGGCCAGCATTTCCTCCACGAGCGCGGCGTCATCGACCGCATCGTGCACGCGATCGACCCGAAGCCCGGCGAGCGCATCGTCGAGATCGGTCCCGGCCAGGGCGCGCTGACTTTTCCGCTGCTGCGCGCGCATGGCGCGCTCACGGTGATCGAATTCGACCGCGACCTGATCGCGCCGCTGACCGCGGCCGCCGCGCCCATCGGTGAGCTGTCGATCGTGCATCGCGATGTGCTCAAGGTCGACTTCAGCGAACTCGCCGGCGCGGGTGGCACGCTGCGGCTGGTCGGCAACCTGCCCTACAACATCTCCTCGCCGATCCTGTTCCACGCGCTCGACCATGCCGAAGCCATCATCGACATGCACTTCATGCTGCAGAAGGAAGTGGTCGACCGCATGGCCGCCGGGCCGGGCAGCAAGGTGTACGGCCGGCTGAGCGTGATGCTGCAGGCCTGGTGCGAGGTAACCCCGCTGTTCACCGTGGGGCCCGGCGCGTTCCGGCCGCCACCGAAAGTCGACTCGGCGGTGGTGCGGCTGGTGCCCAGGCCGCCCGCGAGCGTGCCGATCGACGATCGCGCACGCTTCGCGGCGATCGTGCGTGCCGCGTTCGGCCAGCGTCGCAAGACCCTGCGCAATGCGCTGGGCGGGCTGCTGTCCGCGGATGCGATCGCGTCGGCCGGCATCGCGCCCGGGCAGCGTGCGGAGCAGCTCGAGGTCGTCGACTTCATCGCGCTGTCGAAGGTCCCCGCGGACGCATAACACCGCATGAGGGCAACGCCTCACCCGCTCTTTGCGGCTGCGGGCGATACACTGTGCGCATGGACGAGAGACCGGACTACACGCTGGAAATCCAGATCGCGACGCAGTTCCTCGACGAGGAATCCGAGCCGGACCACGACCGTTACGTGTTCGCCTACACGATCCGCATCCGCAACCTCGGCCGTCGTGCGGCGCAGCTGGTATCGCGCCACTGGATCATCACCGACGGCAACGGCAAGGTCGACGAGGTGGATGGCGAAGGCGTGGTCGGCGAGCAGCCGCTGATCGAGCCGGGCGAACAGTTCGAGTACACCTCCGGCGCGGTGCTCGAGACCGCGGTCGGCAGCATGCAGGGCCGTTACGACATGGTCGGCGAGGACGGTACGCACTTCGATGCGCCGATCCCGCCGTTCACGCTGTCCGTCCCGCGAACGTTGCACTAGGCCGCGCGCATGGCGGTCTGGGCAATCGGCGACCTGCAGGGCTGCTACGGTCCCACGCAGCGACTCCTGGAGAAGCTCCGCTTCGATCCGGCGGTCGACCGGCTGTGGTTCTGCGGCGACCTGGTCAACCGCGGCGGCGAGTCGCTGGAAACGCTGCGGCTGGTGCATTCGCTGCGCGGGTCGGCCACCGTGGTACTCGGCAACCATGACCTCTCGCTGTTGGCGATCGGCGGCCGTGACGAGGCGCAGCAGCGCCGGGTCAACCCGGACCTGCAGCGGGTGCTGTTCGCGCCCGACCGCGACGATCTGCTGGACTGGCTGCGCGGCTGCCCGCTGGTGCATGCCGACCGCGAGCTCGGCTGGATGATGGTGCACGCCGGGCTCGCGCCCAGGTGGACCACCCGCGACGCCGAAGCGCACGCCGCCGAAGTGCACGAGCGCCTGCGCGGTTCCGGGCATCGCAAGGTGCTGCGCCATATGTATGGCGACAAGCCGGCATGGTCGCCGGGGCTGCGTGGCGTGGACCGCGACCGCGCGATCATCAACGTGTTCACACGCATGCGTTACTGCACCCCGCGTGGACGCATCGCGTTCGAGGAGAAGGGTGCGCCCGGCACGCAGGCCGCGGGCCTGTATCCGTGGTACGAGGTGCCGGGCCGCGCCGAACGCGACCTCAAGCTGGTCTGCGGGCACTGGTCCACGCTCGGCCTCTTCATCGGCCATGGCGTGCACGCGATCGATACCGGTGCGGTCTGGGGCGGGCGGCTCACGGCCCTGCAGCTCGATACCGACGAGCTGCGCGTGGTGCAGGTGCCCGGTCGTGATGTGCCCGAGGGCGAGCGCCGCGGCTGAGGCCCGGGGCTCGCGGAACGGGCCGGCCTAGCTGTGATCTCTCAGTAGGTTGTTCATCCGGGGTGATCCCGGAAGACTGGAGGTGCGAATCAGCCACCCCTCCAGGAGCCCCGGATGAACCTGCATAAACATGCCCGTCTTACGCCTCGCGGTCGAGCCCTTCTGGTGGAGCGGGTGATCGACCAAGGCCTGCGGGTCGAGGAAGCTGCGCACGCGGCGGGCGTGAGCGTCAGGACCGCATACAAGTGGCTGCGCCGCTTTCGCGAGGAAGGCTGGGCCGGCTTGGATGATCGGTCATCGCGACCGCATCGGTGCCCGCATGCCACACCGCCATCGGTGGCCGCAGAGGTGACCGCTCTGCGTCGTCAGCGTCAGACCTACCGCCAGATCTCATTGGCTTTGCCTGTCGGCCTCAGCACCATTGCCCGGCTGATGCGCCGCGCCGGGCTGCACCGGCTGGCCGAGCTTGAGCCGGCGCGCCCGGATAACCGCTACGAGTATCACCAGGCCGGGGACCTGCTGCATCTGGACATCAAGAAGCTGGGCCGCTTCTGGCGCCCTGGCCATCGGGTCACGGGCGATCGCCAAGGCGCGTCCGAGGGCGCAGGCTGGGAGTTCGTCCACCTTGCCATCGACGATCACTCACGGGTCGCCTTCGGCACCATCGAAGGCGATGAGCGCGGATCCAGCGCTTGCCGCGCACTGCTTCAAGCCTTGCGCTACTACCGCGGTCTGGGAGTCACTTTCACCCGGGTGATGACCGACAACGGTGCCTGCTACAAGTCCCGGCGCTTCCGCCGGCTCCTGCGCCGCCTGGGCCTGCGCCATCTGCGCACGCGACCCTACACCCCGCGTACCAACGGCAAGGCCGAACGCCTGGTCCAGACCGCTTTGCGCGAATGGGCCTATGCCTGTTCCTACGACAGCTCGGAGCAGCGCCGGCACGCTCTTCCTCGCTGGCTGCACCAGTACAACTGGCACCGGCCGCACGCCAGCCTTGGCTACCAACCCCCAATCAGCCGCATCCAGCTTCCACTGAACAACGTCCTGGGTTTACACACCTAGCCGGCGTCGGGTGCGTGGTCGACGACGCGCGTGTAGTCGACGAAGTCGAACGGCAGTGCATGTCGGGCATCGGCCGGATGATGCTCGACCGGCCCCGCGATCCAGCCGCCGTCATCCCATTCCGGGAAGAACGCGTCGGCGCTTTCCGCCTCCGTATCCACATGGGTGAGGTGGAGCACGTCGGCCAGCGGCAGGGTCAGTGCGTAGATCTCGCCGCCCCCGATCACGCACAGCTCCGGAACGTCCAGGGCGAGGGCGTCATCGAGCGTGCCGATCGCGCGCATGCCGTCGAATGGCACCTGGCCGCTGCGGGTCAGCACCAGGTTGTCGCGGCCAGGCAGCGCACGCCCCAGCGATTCCGCGGTGCGTCGCCCCATCAGCACCGGCTTGCCGAGGGTAATCCGCTTGAACCGCCTCAGATCGTCCGGCAGGTGCCAGGGCATCGCGTTGTCGCGGCCGATGGCACGCCGGCGGTCCAGCGCCGCCACCAGGCTGATGCGTGGGCGGCCGGCTGCCATCAGACCGCCACGGGCGCCCGGATCGCCGGATGCGGGTGGTAGTCGACCACTTCGATGTCGTCGTATCCGAACGCGAACAGGTCGGTCACGTCCGGATTGAGCCGCAGGCGCGGCAGTGGCAGCGGCTCACGGGAGAGCTGCTCGCGTGCCTGTTCGTAATGGTTCGAATACAGGTGCGCGTCGCCCAGGGTATGCACGAAGTCACCGACGCCCAGCCCGGTCACCTGCGCGACCATGTGCGTGAGCAGTGCATAGCTTGCGATGTTGAACGGCACGCCGAGGAAGATGTCGCCGCTGCGCTGGTAGAGCTGGCAGCTGAGCTTCCCATCCACCACGTAGAACTGGAACAGCGCATGGCAGGGTTGCAGCGCCATCGCCGGCAGGTCGGCAACGTTCCAGGCACTGACCACCAGCCTGCGCGAATCCGGGTTGCGGCGGATCTCGTCGACCACCCAGCGGATCTGGTCGATCTCGCCACCGCGGCCATCGTCCCAGCGCCGCCACTGCTTGCCATACACCGGGCCGAGCTCGCCATCGGCATCGGCCCATTCGTCCCAGATGCCGACCCGGTTGTCGCGCAGGTAACCGATGTTGGTCTCGCCCTTCAGGAACCACAGCAGCTCATGGATGATCGAGCGCAGGTGCAGCTTCTTGGTGGTGACCAGCGGGAACCCCGCGGTGAGGTCGAAGCGCATCTGCCAGCCGAACACGCTGCGCGTGCCGGTGCCGGTGCGGTCCGACTTCTCAGCACCGTGCTCGAGCACATGCCGCAGCAGATCGAGATAGGCGCGCATGTCAGCGCGTCTCCGCTGGCGCGGGTGCCGGCTGCGGTTCGAGCACCGGTGCCGTGCGTGACCTCCAGAACAGGAACAGGCCGAGCGCGATCAACGGCAGGCTCAGCACCTGGCCCATCGTCAGCCAGCCGAACGCGAGGTAGCCCAGCTGCGCATCCGGCTCGCGGACGAACTCGACGATGAAGCGGAACACGCCATAGCCCAGCGCGAAGCTGCCCGACACCGCGTAACGGCGGCGCGGCTTCATCGAATAGATCCACACGATCGCGAACAGCACCACGCCCTCGAGGACGGCCTGGTAGAGCTGCGACGGGTGTCGCGCGTAGGTGTCGAGTGCACCACTGGCATGCAGCGCCCGCAGTGACTCGAGGTCCATGCTCCAGAACGGCTGCGGCAGTGACTTCGGAAACACCACGCCCCAGCTGCCATCGGTCTGCCGGCCCCAGAGCTCGCCACCGATCCAGTTGCCGATGCGACCCACGCCCAGCCCCAGCGGCACCAGCGGCGCACCGAAATCCATCACGTCGAAGAAGTGCAGCCGCTGCCGGCGTGCCCACAGCCACGCCGCCAGCAGCACGCCCAGCAGGCCGCCGTGGAAACTCATGCCGCCTTCCCAGGGCCGCAGCAGCATCGACGGGTCGGCGATGAAATCACCGAACGCATAGAACAGCACATAGCCGACGCGCCCACCGAGGATCACGCCGAACATGCAGTAGAACAGCAGGTCGCCGAAGGCGTTGTTGTCGACACCGGGCAGCCGGCCGGCACGGATCCGCGCGCGCCCCAGCAGCCACGCGCTGGCGAAGGCGACGAGGTACATCAGCCCGTACCAGTGCACCTGCGGGTGGAACTGGCGGCCGAACAGCTCGAACGCCGGCAGCGAGAAGGCCACGGGATCGATCTGGTGCAGGATCGTCATCGGACTGCGGCTCCTGGGCTCATGCGCGCGCGACCGGCGACGCCGGCCGCGAAATCATCCCCACCGTCAACGCGGCATCGGATGGCGCGGCTCGTCGACCGGCGGCACCACCCGGCCCTGGTTGCGCATGGTGTTGCGCTTGGCCCACAGGTTGAGGATCTCGACGAACGCCGAGAAGCCCATCGCACCGTAGATATAGCCCTTCGGGATATGCAGGCCGAAACCGTCGAAGGTGAGGTACACGCCGATCAGCACGATGAAGGCAAGCGCCAGCATCTTCACCGTCGGGTTGGCATCGATGAAGCGGCCCAGCGGCTGCGCGGCCAGCAGCATCACCGCCACCGCGATCAGGATCGCCGCCACCATCACCGGCACGTAGTCGCCGGCCATGCCGACCGCCGCGATCACCGAATCCAGCGAGAACACGATGTCGATCACCGCGATCTGCGCGATCACCGAGCCGAACGAGGCCGTTGCCGCGCCCGCCGCGCTCACATCGCCGTGCTCCTCGCCCTTGAGCTGCTCGCGGATCTCCATCGCGCCCTTCACGATGAGGAACAGGCCGCCGAGGATCAGGATCAGGTCGCGTACCGAGACGCCACGACCGAACAGTTCGAACAGCGGATCGGTCAACCGCGCCAGCCACGCCAGCGTCAGCAGCAGGCCCACGCGGGTGATGCAGGCCACCGCGATGCCGAACTTGCGCGCGAATTCGCGCCGTTCGATCGGCAGCTTGCCCACCGCGATCGAAATGAACACCAGGTTGTCGATGCCGAGCACGATCTCGATCGCGGCCAGCGTCACCAGCAGGATCCACACCTGCGGGTCGGTCAACAGTTCCATCATCGTCTTGGTCGCCTCAGTCGATCCGGCCGGGGCCGGTCAGAACCAGCGCGGGAGCAGGATCAGCCCCCACACCAGCAGTACGTTCAGCATCGCCACGAACACCGCGGCCGATCCCATGTCCTTGGCCCGCCCGGCCAGCGCGTGCCACTCCCCACCGAAGCGCTCGATCACCGCCTCGATCGCGGAGTTCAGCAGCTCCACCGTGAGCACCAGCAGACAGCTTCCCAGCAGCAGCGCGCGCTCCACCCCGTCGGCGCCCAGCCAGATCGCCAGCGGAGCCAGCACCACCAGCAGGCACACTTCCAGCCGGAACGACGATTCGTGCAGCCATGCCGCGCGCAGGCCCTGCACCGACCATACCGTCGCCTTCCACATCCTTGCCGGGCCGCGCGGCCAGTGTCCGGTGCCGTCCATCGCTCACGCGGGATCCCGCGGCGCCGGGCCGGTGGGAACGGACCGCGTGCCGCGACGGCGCGCGGACAATACGGAAAACGCGGCAGTCATGGACATCGGATCGCGGGCACTGTGACGGGCCGGAAGCCCGACATTCTGCCACAGCGGATACACACGCCGTCAGCGTGGCGACCCCGGGTTTGCATCGCGCCCACGGCCCTGCTTGACTGGCCATCCGACCGCGATGCGATGCCGCCGATGCCGTTCACGCTCCGCCTGCTCCGCAGCCTGCTGGCCGCCACGTTGCTTTGCACCGGCATCGCGGGTGCCGGAACGCCCCCGGCTGCGGCGACGCCCGGGGCACTGCCGCTGGATCCGGTGTCGTCACCGGCCTGGATCGAGGACATGGCGCGTTTTGCCGCCGAAGATGCGGCGCGGCCGCCGCCGATGCGACCGGTGGTGTTCACCGGCAGCTCGTCGGTGCGGATGTGGCCGGACCTGGAGCGCGCGTTCGGCGACCTGCCGGTGCTCAACCGCGGCTTCGGCGGTTCGCAGTTCCGCGATGCCGTGCATTACGCCGACGAGATCGCGATCCGCTACCGGCCGCGCCGCGTGCTGGTCTATTCCGGCGACAACGACCTGATGTCCGGGCGCAGCCCCGCGCAGGTCGCCGCCGACGCGCGCCGCTTCGCCGCCCGCATCCATCGCGAGCTGCCCGGAACGCCGGTCGCCTTCATCGCGATCAAGCCCAGTCCGTTCAACGCGCACCGGCTCGGGCAGCAGCGCGAGGCGAACGCACTGATCGCCAACTGGGCGCGACGCCAGCCGGATGTCGACTACATCGACGTGTTCACCCCGATGCTCGATGCCGACGGCCGCCCACGTGCCGAGCTGTTCCTGGCCGACGGGCTGCACCTCAATGCGCAGGGCTATGCACTGTGGCGCCGGCTTGTCGGCGCGTACCTCGGCCGGTGATGCGCGCGGGTGATGGTCGGGATCCCGGACACGTGCACCCTCGGCACACCTGCGGATTCGCCTGCTGAAATTCCAACCGGAGTAGCCACCATGTCCAATACGTTCGCCCAGACCACGCCGGTGGCCCTGCTGCCTGACGACCCCGACCATGCGGCCATCGCCGATGCGGCGGCCGCACCGGTGCTCGCAGCCACCGACCAGCGCGCGACGGTGCGCATCGAGCGCGTGGACACCCTCGGCCCATGGGCGTTCGTGCAGGGGCGCCTCGAGGCGCCGGGTGGCGGCCGGCCGGACTACGCCGGCACTACGTTCGCGGAGCGCGCCGCGCAGGGCGGCATGTCCGACCTGCACGTCGCGCTGCTGCGCCGCGACGAGGACAGCGACGCATGGATGCTGGTGGACCACGCCATCGGCCCGGGCGATGTCGCCTGGCTCACCTGGCCGACCACGCACGCCGCGCCGCGCCAGCTGTTCGGGTTCTGAGCGCTGACGGCGATACGTCGCAACGGTCGGCAACGCCGCAACACGACGATACGCCACGGCCACGCTCGTCCGCAGGCCCGACAACGCGAAAGGCCCGGTCAGTGACCGGGCCTTTCTCATGCGCGATGGGGTCAGCGTGGCGGGGTGATGATCTCGTAGCGTCCCGAAGCGCCACCCCAGCTGATGCTCTGGGTGCCGTCGTTGTTGACGTTGTTGGAACCGATGAAGCGCGGTTGCCCGTTCTCGAAGCCTGAAAACAGCACGACATGCGATTGGCCGTCGCGCTGCATCAGCACCACGTCGCCCGGACGCGCGTCCTGCAGGGAAACGGTCTGCCAGCCGTCACCCTTGAGGTTGCTGGCCAGCTGGTCCACCGACGCACTGCCCTGGCTGGCGTCGATCACCCCCGCCTCCTGCAGGCAGGCGGACACGAAGTTCGCGCAGTTCACGTTGTCCGGCACCCAGGTCTGCATGGGCAGCTGGCCGCTGTGCTTGAGCTCGCCGACATGGGTGCCGAGGAACTGCTGCGCGATCGATGCGGCGTTGCCACCGCGGGCCATGGCATCGGTGCCGGCCACGGCCCGGGTGCCGATCGCGGTGGAGGCGCTGTCGGCACCCGCCGCGCCCTCGCCACCGCCCAGCCGCAGCGAGGCGCCGGCGTAGATCACGTCAGGGTTGCTGATGCCAGGGTTCAGCGCCATCAGCGCATCGATGGTGGAGCCGTTGCGCTGGGCGATCTGCGACAGCGTGTCGCCCCAGGCAATGGTGTGGTTTGCGATCGCGGTCATGGCAGGTGTTCCGCTGCAGCGAGGATGCCTGCAGTCTCGGCGCGCGCGGCCCGCGCCCACAAGCCGGGGCCAACCCGGATAGGGTCGACCCGAGGTCGCAGCGGCGGCGTCACTCGTCTCCGAAGATCGCCACGCCGCGGCGCCCGTCGGCGCCGATCCACCCGCGATACATGCCCGGCGTATTGAACGGCAGCGCGATGTTGCCCTGCGCATCGAGCGCGATCACCCCGCCATCCCCGCCCTGCGCCGGGATGACCTCGCCGATGACGTGGCCGCCCGCATCGGCGAGGCTGTCGCCGCGGTAGGCCACGCGCGCGCAGATGTCGTGCGCGACCGCGTTGCGGATGAAGAACTCGCCCCAGCCGGTTGCCGACACGCCGCAGCGATCATCGGCCCAGGTACCGGCACCGATGATCGGCGCATCGCCGACGCGGCCCCAGCGTTTGTTGGTCATGCCGCCGGTGGACGTTGCCGCGGCGATATGGCCATGGCTGTCGAGCGCGACCGCGCCCACCGTGCCGAAGTAGGCATCGCGCGCGACCGGCACGTCGAGCCCGGCCTGGCGTTGCGCCTCGTTGGCCTGCGCGCGCTGGAGCTGCTCGCGGCGCTGCGGGGTATCGAACCAGTCGTTGGGCACGCGCTCGAGATCGGTGTGGTCGTCGGCGAAGCGCTCGGCGCCATCACCGATCAGCATCACGTGCGGCGACTGTTCCATGACCCGGCGTGCGAGCCGCACCGGGCTGCGCACGGTCGATACCGCCGCCACCGCACCGGCGCGCCGGGTATGGCCCTCCATCACCGATGCATCCAGTTCGTGGCGTCCTTCGGCGTTGAACACCGCGCCCTTGCCGGCATTGAAGTACGGCGACTCCTCCAGCACGCGCACGCTGGCCTCGACCGCATCGAGCGCGGCGCCGCCGCCTGCCAGCACCGCGTGCCCGGCGTCGAGCGCGGCATCAAGCGTCTCGCGTATCGCGCATTCGGCATCGGCCGACATCGCCTTGCGCTCGATGACACCGGCGCCGCCATGGATCACCAGCGCCGTCGGTCGCGCCTGCGCAAGCGCGGCATCGGGTGCACCCAGCAGAAGTGCGCAGCAGAGCAGGAAGGTTCGCATGTCGATCTCCGTGAAGAGCGCGGAAGCATAGCAACGCGAACATGCCGACTTCCGCGCAGTGCGGTGACGCAGCGCGTCAAACGCCACCCCTGCACATGGCCAAGCAGGTGCGGCTGGTCCCGGTACGCGTGTTCGGCTGCACCGGCGGCAGCACCAACTCGACGATCATCGCCGGTATCGACTGGGTGCGCGCCAACCGCGTGCTGCCGGCGGTGGCCAACATGAGCCTGGGCGGCGGCGCATCCACCGCCACCGACAACGCCACCAACAACCTGATCAACAGCGGCGTGACCGTGGTGGTCGCAGCCGGCAACAGCAATGCCAATGCCTGCAACTACTCGCCGGCACGGGTGACCAACGCGGTGACGGTGGGCTCGACCACCTCCACCGACGCGCGCTCGTCGTTCTCCAACTACGGCAGCTGCGTGAACATCTTCGCGCCCGGCTCGTCGATCACCTCGGCATGGTCGACCAGCACCTCGGCCTCCAACACCATCAGCGGCACGTCGATGGCGTCCCCGCACGTGGCCGGTGCGGCGGCGCTGTACCTCACCAACAATCCGTCGGCATCGCCGGCCACGGTGCGCAACTGGCTCTACACCAACGCCACCACCAACCGCCTGAGCGGCATCGGCAGCGGTTCGCCGAACCGGTTGCTGTACACGCGCTAGTCGCGGACGGCGTCGCCCCGTTCCCTCGTCGGCGGGGCGCGCCGGCATCGCAGGGCCGCACCTCCGGGTGCGGCCTTTGCGCTACTGCCGCAGCGCCTCGATCGGATCGAGCTGCGAGGCCTTGCGCGCCGGGTAGTAGCCGAAGAACAGGCCGGTGGCCACCGAGAACCCCGCGGCCATGCCGATCACGTTGGCATTCAATGCCACCGGCAACGAGCCCATGCGGCTGACCAGCAACGCGCCGACCACGCCGAGCGCAATGCCGATCGCACCGCCGATCAGCGAGATCAGCATCGCCTCCGCGAGGAACTGCCGCCGCACATCCGACGGGCCCGCACCAACCGCCATGCGCAGGCCGATCTCCCGGATCCGTTCGGTCACCGACACCAGCATGATGTTCATGATGCCGATGCCGCCCACCACCAGCGAGATGGTGGCCACCGCGCCCAGCAGCAGCGACATCAGCCGCGTGGTGGCGGTCCGGGTGGCGACGATCTCGGCCATGTTGCGCACGGTGAAATCGTCCTCGTCGCCGGGGCCGATGCGGTGGCGCTGGCGCAGCAGCGCCTCGAGCTCGGACTGCACGTAGCCGAGGTCCTCGACATCGTTGACGGTCAGCGCGATCTGCATCACCGCGCGCGGTGGCAGCCCCATCGCGCCGAGCAGGCTGCGTCGGCCGGTGGCCATCGGCACCATGATCACGTCGTCCTGGTCCTGCCCCCAGCCGCCCTGCCCCTTTGGCGCCAGCGTGCCGGCGACAGTGAACGGAACGCGGCCGAGGCGGATGGTCTCGCCGACGCCGCTGGCATCGCCGAACAGCTGCCGGCGCACGGTTTCGCCGAGGATCGCCACCTTTCCCGCGCCGGTGTAGTCCTGCGGCTGGAAGCCGTCGCCATCGGCCAGCGTCCAGCCGTTGATGGCGAAGAAGTCAGGCTGCACGCCCTGCCAGCTCGCCGCCCAGTTGTTCTCCGCATATACCGCCTGGGTGTTGCCGCGCAGCGAGCCCGACACGTACTGCACTTCCGGAATTTCCTCGCGGATCGCGTCGACGTCGCCCTCGGTCAGGGTGAAGAAGCTCGACGACGCACCCCGTGCGCCGCCCGGCCCACGGCGCGAGCCGGGCGAGATGTCGAGCCGCTGCGAGCCGAGCCCCGAGACCAGCTTGTCCAGCTCGGCCTGGGTGCCCTGGCCGACCGACACCATCACGATCACCGCGGCGATGCCGATGATCACGCCCAGCGACGTCAGCGTGCTGCGCATCCAGTTGCCACGCAGCGCGTGGATGGCGGTGCGCAGGATGTCGGAGAAGTTCATCGCGCTTCCTCGTGCAGCTCGCCGTCGCGCATGACGAAGGTGCGGTCGGCGTGCGCGGCCACCTCGGCGTCATGGGTGATCAGCACCACCGTATGGCCGTCGTCGCGCAGGCGCTTGAACAGCGCCAGGATCTCCTCGCCGGTCTTCGAATCCAGCGCGCCCGTGGGTTCGTCGGCAAGCAGCACCGGCGGCTGGTTGATCAGCGCGCGGGCGATCGCCACGCGCTGCTGCTGGCCACCGGAGAGTTCGTTGGGCCGATGCCCGGAACGGGCGCCCAGCCCCACCGATTCCAGCGCCGCCTGCGCGCGCTCCACGCGCTCGGCCGGCGGCACCCGCGCATAGCCCAGCGGCATTGCCACGTTCTCCAGCGCGGTCATCCGAGGAAGCAGGTGGAAGCCCTGGAAGACGAAGCCGATCTTGTCGCGGCGCAGTTCGGCCAGCGCTTCGGCATCGAGCGTGGCGACGTCGATGCCGTCGCACAGGTACTGCCCGCCGGATGGCGTATCCAGGCAGCCGATGAGGTTCATCAGTGTCGACTTGCCCGAACCCGACGGCCCCATGATCGCGACGAAATCGCCATGCATGATGCGCAGGTCGACGCCGGCCAGCGCGATCACCTCGGCTTCGGTGCCGGGCGAATAGACCTTGCCCAGGCCGCGGGTCTCGATCACCGGGACCGCTGCATTCATGGTGCCGCGCGCTCGCCGGTGATGACCAGGTCGCCTTCGGCGAGGTCGCCGGCGATCTCGGTGGCGCTGCCGTCGCTCGCCCCCACGCGCACCATCACCGCGCGCGGCTGGCCGTCGACCAGCCGGTACAGCGGTGCGCGGCGGGCACCGACGATGGCATTGAGTGCGCGATCCCAGCGCGCACGCTGGTTGTCGTCGAGGGTGGCGCGGAACGACGCGAAGTCCTGCTGGTAACGCTGCATCATGCGCTGGCGGATCTGCGCGGCCATGTCGCCGCCCCCGGACGAAACCACGCGCATGCCGGGCCCGCCGAACATGCCGCCGCCCGCGCCCTGCGCCGGCGCGGCCGCCTGGCGCGCGGCCATGCGTTCGCGGATCGCCGCGAGTGCCTCGTCGAACGCCGACTGCTGCTGCGCGGTGAGCTCCAGCTCCTGCGCGGCCCGGGCGAGGTCGTCGGCAACGCCACTGCCTCCGCCGCCGCGCGGGCCAGAGCCCTGCGACGCGGCCAGCTGCGCATCGCTGGGCTTGTAGCGCAGCGCGGCGTTGGAGACCTTGAGCACGCCATCGCGGCGGCTGACCTCGATCTCGGCATTGACCGTCAGCCCCGGCAGCAGGGTGCGGTCGCTGTTGTCGACGCTGACCACCACCGGGTAGGTGATCACGTTGTTGGTGTTGGTCGCCGACAGCCGCACCTGCGCGACCTCGCCACGGAACTGGCGATCCGGGAACGCATCGACGCTGAAGCTCACGCCCTGTCCGACCTCGACCTGGCCGATGTCGGCCTCGTCGACCTCGAGCTCGATCTGCATCTTCGACAGATCCTCGGCGATGGTGAACAGCTCCGGTGCCTGCAGGCTGGCGGCCACGGTCTGGCCGGGCTCGATATTGCGGACCAGCACCACGCCGTCGACCGGTGAGCGGATCACGGTGCGCTCGAGGTTGACCTGGCTGGTGCGGGTGGACGCGGTCTGCTGGGCGATCTGCGCACGCGCCGCATCACGCTGGGCGCGCGCCTGGTCAAGCGCGGTACGCGACAGGTCCACATCGGCGCGTGCGACCAGCTGGGTGTCGCCGAGGTCGGACTTGCGCCGGTAGTCGAGCTCGGCGTTGCGCAGCGCCGCTTCCGCCTGCGCCAGCGATGCACGTGCGCTCGACACCTGGGCGTTTCCCTGGTCGATCTGCGCCTGGTAGGTGCTCGGATCGATGCGCGCGATCACCTGTCCGGCCTCGACGGTGTCGTTGAAGTCCACCAGCACATCGGTGACCTGGCCGGAGATCTGCGAACCCACGATGACCGTGCTGGTCGCGCTCAGCGTGCCGGTGGCGGAGATCGCCACCCGGATGTCGCCGCGCTCCACCGGCACGGTGCGCCACTGCCCTTCGCCCGTCGATGCACGGCTGCCCTGCCACCACCAGACGCCACCGGCGACCAGCGCCAGCGCGAGCACCGCGATCGCGGGCTTGAGGAAGCGCGGGGCACGGCCACGCGGGGAGGTGGCGCGGGAAGACGGCTTGGCTGGGCTCATGGCTGCAAAATGATGGAGATCGGAGAGGAGAACGCGCGCGGGTCGCGCACGTTGACAGGGCGACGCGCGCGACGCCAGAGCGATCGCTGCTGCCGCCACGGTTGCAACCGAGTCGCAACCGCGGAAGCGGCGCGCGCCGGCGCCGCCGACGGCTCACCCGTAGCGGATGGTGGCCGTGGTGCCCTGTCCGGGCTGGCTTTCCAGGCTCACCGGCCAGCCGAAGCGCTCGCCCAGCCGGCGCACGATCGACAGGCCCATGCCCTTGCCCGAGCGGAACGGGTCGGCACGGTAGAACGGGTCGTAGACGCGCTGGAGCACCTCGGGCGACATGCCGATGCCGGTATCGCGCACCAGCACCCGGTCGTCGAGCACTTCGACCTCGATCGATCCTTCCTCGGTGAAGATGCAGGCATTGCTGAGCAGGTTGCCCAGCATCACCCCGAGCACGCGCGGTGGCGCATCCAGCCGCGGGCGCGTGTGGCCGGTGACGCGCAGCTCCACCGGCTTGCCCTGCAGCAGCGGCTGCACCTTCTCGACTTCTTCCATGACCACGTCATGGACATCGAAGTCCTCGCCCTGCACGGCGATGTCGTCCTCGCGTGCAAGGATCAGGAAGGCGTCGATCACGGCCTCCATGTCCCGGGTGGCGCGGTGGATGCGCTGCAGCGAGCGGTGCGAGCGTTGCGGGATCGCGTCGTCGGCCAGCAGCATGTCGCTGGCGACGCGGATGACCGTCAGCGGCGTGCGCAGCTCGTGGCTGGCATCGCGGGTGAAGTCGCGCTCGCGCTGCACGAACGCCTGCACCCGCGCCGACAGCGTGGTCAGCGCATTGCTGAGCTGGTCGACCTCGCGCCCGACCTCGCCGGGAATGCGCTCGGGAATCAGGCTGCCCGGGTCGGCGGCATCCGGATCCCAGCGCGAGACCTCCTCGGCCAGCCAGCTCACCGGGGCCACCAGCCTGCGCGTGGTGCGGTAGGTGAACCAGCTGAACAGGTGGATCGCGGCGATGCCGCCCAGCATCAGCAGTGCGCCCATCATCCACAGCGTGCGGCGCGCGTGGGTGAGATCCATGCTCAGGACGAGCACGCCCACGTCGCGCCCTTCGACGAGCACGTCGCGGCCTTCGCTCGCCAGGTAATGGTGGCCTGCGGACAGCCGGCGCAACGTCGGCGGCAACCGGTCCGCGGCACCGCGGCGCAGGAAGTAGCCGTGCACGAGGTCGGTCTCGGGCAGCACCGGGTTGGCCGGATCCCGCTCGATGAGCGACCAGTATTCGTCGGCCTGCGCACGCAGGCGCGCATCGACGAGTACCCGCAACACGGTGGAGAACGCGATGGTGACGCCCAGAACGATGACCAGGCTGCCGAGGGCAGCCTGGATCATGAACGCAACGCGGACTTTCCTGGGGATTCCCTGGGGCATCGGATGCTACGGCCGGCCTCAGGCCGGAGACTGCTCGATGTCCGCGATCCGGTACCCAGCGCTCTGGACGGTGTGCAGCAACGGCTTGTCGAACGGCTTGTCGATGGTCTTGCGCAGATTGTAGAGGTGGCTGCGCAGGGTATCGGAATCCGGCAGGCTGTTGCCCCAGATCTCGCGCTCGATCTCCTGCCGGCTGACCACGCGCGGCGACTCGCGCATCAGGATCGTCAGCAGCTTCAGGCCGATCGGCGACAGCTGCAGTTCCTGGCCGGCACGGGTGGCACGCAGGCTGGCCGGGTCGAGCACGAGGTCCGCGACCTTGAGCACTTCCGAACCGACCTCACGACGCTCGCGGCGGATCAGTGCACGCAGGCGCGCTTCCAGTTCCTGGATCGCGAATGGCTTGGTGAGGTAGTCGTCGGCACCCGACCCGAGGCCGGTGAGCTTTTCATCGAGGGTGTCGCGGGCGGTCAGCATCAGCACCGGCGTGGACTTGCGCGCTTCCTCGCGCAGCCGCTTGCAGACTTCGATGCCGTCCAGGCGCGGCAGCATCAGGTCCAGCACGATGACGTCGTAGCTGTTCTCCGAGGCCAGCCGGTAGCCGTCCAGACCATCGGACGCGTAATCGACCTCGAAGCCCTTGCCTTCGAGATATTCGCCGATCATCTCCGAGATGTTGCGATTGTCTTCGACGATCAGGACCAGACCGCCCGGCTCTTGGCTTGCACGCATGAACAGGACTCCAAAAGGATTTCAGGGGGATGCTTCAGGTTTGTGAAACTACCCGATTCCCCGGTGCAGGCCCCGTGAAGAGCGCCAGCCGCGGACGTAAGCTGATGCGCCTCCACCTGCCACCCCGATCCCATGCCCGGCTTCGAACGCGTCGCCCCGATCCTGATGCTGCTGGCCTCGAACGTGTTCATGACGTTCGCCTGGTACGGCCACCTGAAATACCGCTCGGCACCGCTGCTGCTGGCGATCGTCGCCAGCTGGGGCATCGCCTTCTTCGAGTACGCGCTGATGGTGCCGGCCAACCGCATCGGCTACGCGGTGTATTCGGCGCCCCAGCTCAAGGGCATGCAGGAGGTCATCACCCTGCTGGTGTTCGCGTGGTTCTCGAGCTGGTATCTCGGCCAGCCGCTGAAGTGGAACCACTGGGCCGGCTTCGCGCTGATCGCGGTGGCGGCGTGGCTGATCTTCCTCGAGACCTGAGGTGCGGCATCAGAAGCGGATGCGGCCGATCAGGATGTCCTTGAACATCACCCAGTCACCGACGAACGAATACAGCGGATGCCGGAAGGTGGCGGGCCGGTTCTTCTCGAAGAAGAAGTGCCCGACCCAGGCGAAGCCGTAACCGCAGACCAGCGCGGCCAGCAACCACCACCCGTTGCGCTGCCAGGCGGCAATCGCCAGCAACACGAGCACGCCGAAGCTGCCGACGAAATGCAGGCGCCGCGAGACCGGATGCGCGTGCTCGCCGAGATAGAACGGGTAGAACTCGCGGAAACTGGCGAAGCGGGACATGGCGCGTCTCCGTCACGAAGGTCGTGCCGCGATGATGCCCACCCGCCCGGCGCGCCACAACGGATTACGCGATAGCCCGCACGCCGACCTCGCGACGCATGTGTGGCCGGGCGTCGCCGGGGTCAACCCGCGTCCGGTGCTTCCCCGGCCTTGACCCTTGCCCACAGCACTTCCTGTTCATCGAGGGTGCGCTGCTCCAGTGGCCGACCCTCACCGGCCGCGATCGCTTCCATCGCGCGGAACCGCCGTTCGAACTTCAGGTTCGCCCCGCGCAACGCGCGGCCGACATCGACGCGGGCATGCCGCGCAAGGTTCGCGGCCACGAACAGCACGTCGCCGAGTTCCGCCTCCAGCCGCGCCTGCGCCGCCGGGTCATGATCATCGGCGGCGACCGCGGCGAATTCCGCCTCGACCTCGTCGAGTTCCTCGCGCAGCTTGGCGATCACCGGCGCGGGACCGGGCCAGTCGAAGCCGGTGCGCGCCGCGCGCTGCTGCAGCTTGGATGCGCGCACCCATTCCGGCAGCCCGCCGGAGATGCCTGCGAGCGCGGAGTCGTCGTGCTCGCCCCTGCCCGCACGCTCCTCGCGCTTGATGGCCTCCCAGCTGCGCGCCACGGCGTCGGCGTCGTCGCGATCGGCATCGCCGAACACATGCGGATGGCGGCGCACCATCTTGTCGCAGATCGCGCCCACCACGTCCGCGAACGCGAAGTCGCCGGCCTCTTCGGCCATGCGCGCATGGAACACCACCTGCAGCAGCAGGTCGCCGAGTTCATCCCTGAGCGCGGGCATGTCCGCGCGCGCGATCGCGTCGGCCACCTCGTAGGCCTCCTCGATCGTGTAGGGCGCAATGCTGGCGAAGTCCTGCGCGAGATCCCACGGGCAGCCGCTCCCGGGATCGCGCAGCCGCGCCATGATGTCGATGAGTTCACCGATGTCGCGCCGTCCGGTCACCTGGGCGTCCCGGGTACCCACGATCGCCATGGCAGTTCGGGATCGCCCAACGCGATGAAATCGCCATTGAGCAGGGTGTCGCGCTGGTTGTAGCGGAACGGCCTGCCCTGCGGATCCACGACCAGGCCGCCCGCACCCTCGAGGATCGCCTGCCCGGCCGCGGTGTCCCACTCGCTTGTGGGGCCGAAGCGCGGATAGACATCCATGCGCCCTTCGGCAAGTCGGCAGAACTTCAGCGAAGACCCCAGCCCGATGGCCTCGGTCCTGCCGATGCGCGCCATCAGCGCGCTGGTGCGCCCGTCGCGGTGCGAGCGGCTTGCGGCCACGCGCAGCGGGGCAAGGGCAGGCCGGCGCACGGCGATCACGCGCTCGCTGCGCCCCTCCCGCAGCCAGGCCCCGTGCCCGGGCGCGCCGAACCAGAGCGCCCCCGTCACCGGTTGCTGGATCACACCGAAGGTGGCGACGCCGTGCTCGATGAGCGCGATGTTGACGGTGAACTCGCCATTGCGCTTGACGAACTCGCGGGTACCGTCGAGCGGATCCACCAGCCAGTAACGCGACCAGCCATGGCGCTGCGCGGTCGACGCCTGGTCGGCGCACTCCTCCGACAGCACCGGCACGTCGGGCGTCAGCGCCCGCAGTCCATCGACGATGCGGTGGTGGGCGGCCAGGTCGGCGGCGGTCACCGGCGAAGCGTCGGCCTTGTGCTCGACCTCGAAGGCCCCGGCATAGACCGCGAGGATGGCGGCGGCGGCCTCGTGCGCGATCGCGATCACGCCCTCGCGCAGCGTCTCATCCACGTGCATGGCGGCGCAGGTGCTCGCGGGCGATGAACAGCGCGGCGATGGAGCGGCCTTCCGAACAGTCCTCGCGCACCACCAGTTCGTCGAGCGCGTCGAGTTTCCACGGCACCACGTCGAGTTCTTCCGGCTCGTCCCCCGGCAGGCGCTCGGGATAGAGGTCACGCGCGAGCACCACGTGGGTCTGGTGGCTCATGTAGGTGGGCGCCAGTGTGAGCGTGCGCAGCACTTCGAGGCGACGCGCGCCGTAACCGGCTTCCTCCTTGAGCTCGCGGTCGGCAGCCTCCAGCGGCGTCTCGCCGGCATCGATGCGGCCCTTCACCAGGCCGAGCTCGTAGCGGTGCAGGCCGGCGGCGTATTCGCGCACCAGCAGCACGGTGTCGTCGTCGAGCATCGGCACCACCGCCACCGCGCCATGGCCGCGGCCGTGCAGCCGTTCGTAGTGGCGGCGTTCGCCATTGGAGAACTCGAGGTCGAGGCGCTCGAGCCGGTAGGGGCCTGCGTCATGCTCGGTGATGTCATGGATGACCGGCAGGCGGCGCGTCATCGACGGCATCCGGCGGGCGGGAAGGCGATAATGCGGGCATGTCCACGAAGCATCACGATCCCGCCATTCTAGCCGAGGCCGACGCCTGGCGTTCCCGCGACCTCGCCGTGCTGTGGCATCCGTGCACGCAGATGCGCGAGCACCCCGATACCCTGCCGCTGTTGCCGGTCGCGCGCGGCGACGGCGCGTGGCTGGTCGGGCCGGACGGGCGGCGCACCCTCGATGCGGTGTCGAGCTGGTGGGTGAACCTGTTCGGCCATGCCGAGCCGCGCATCGCCGGGGCGATCGCGCGGCAGGCGCATACGCTCGAGCAGGTGATCCTTGCCGGTTGTTCGCACATGCCGGCGGTGGAACTCGCCGAACGCCTGCTGGCGCTGGCGCCGCGACAGGCCGGACGCGCCCCGCTGTCGAAGGTGTTCTACGCCGACAACGGCTCGGCCGGGGTCGAGGTCGCGCTGAAGATGGCGTTCCAGTGGTTCGCCAACCGCGGCGACGAACCACGGCGCACGAAGTTCGTGGCGCTGGAAAACGGCTACCACGGCGAGACCGTCGGCGCGCTGTCGGTCGGCGACATCCCGCTGTACCGGCGCGTCTATGCACCGCTGCTGATGGAAGCGGTGTTCGCGCCGTCACCGGATGCGTATCTCGCCGCCGAAGGCCGCTCGGCCGCCGACCATGCCGAGGACGCCGCCGACGCGCTGGCACGCATCCTCGACGACCATGCCGGCGAAATCTGCGCGCTGGTGCTGGAGCCGCGGGTGCAGTGCGCCGGCGGCATGCGCATGCACGACCCGGTGTATCTCAAGCGCGCGCGCGAGCTGTGCGACGTGCACGGCGTGTTCCTGATCGCCGACGAGATCGCGGTGGGCTTCGGCCGCACCGGCACCATGTTCGCCTGCGAACAGGCCGGCGTGATGCCCGACCTGATGTGCCTGTCGAAGGGGCTGACCGGCGGCTTCCTGCCGCTGGCCGCGGTGCTCGCCACGCAGGCGATCTACGACGGCTTCCTCGACGACTCGCGCGAGCGCGCCTTCCTGCACTCGCACAGCTATACCGGCAACCCGCTGGCCTGTGCGGCGGCGCTGGCCACGCTCGACATCTTCGACTCCGACGACGTGCTTGCGCGCAACCGCCGGACCGCGGCGCGCATGGCCGAGCTTGCCGCACCTCTGGCGGCACATCCGCACGTGGCCGATGTGCGCCAGGCCGGCCTGATCGTCGCCTTCGAACTGAGCGAGGGCGGCCGCAGGAACACACCCTTCGACCCCACCCGCCGTATCGGCCTGCAGGCCTACACGCATGCGCTCGAGCGCGGCGTGCTGCTGCGCCCGCTGGGCGACATCCTCTACTGGATGCCGCCCTACTGCATCGACGACGACCAGCTGGAACTGCTGGCCGACGTCACCCGCTCGGCGATCGAGGCGGCAACGGCGTGAGGCTGCGTAGTTTCATGCCAGGGGTCCACACGATGGCCACGGATCGGGAGCGGATCGACATGCTGCACGGGCAGCGCGCGTGCGACGCTGACCGACGTCCCGTGACCTCCCTCATCCGCGCCCATCCGCGTCCATCCGTGACCAGTCCCCCATGCGACTGACCCGCGCCCACGTCGACCTGCCACTCACGCCCGGCGCGAGGATCACGCTGCCGGAGACCGCCGCCGCGCATCTGCTCCGCGTGCTGCGCCTGCGCGAGGGCGATGCCTGCGTGCTGTTCAACGGCGATGGCCATGACTACGACGCGCGCATCGTCGCCGCCGGCAAGCGTGGTGGCGAGGCCCAGGTGGTCGACCGCCGCGCGGTGGACAACGAGTCGCCGCTGCGGATCACCCTGGTGCAGGGCGTCGCCCGCGGCGAGAAGATGGACCTGATCCTGCAGAAGGCCACCGAGCTCGGCATCGACGCCGTGGTCCCCGTGCAGAGCGACCGCAGCGAGGTGAAGCTCGACGGCGAACGCGCGCAGAAGCGGCTCGCGCACTGGACCAGCGTGGTGGTGGCCGCCTGCGAGCAGAGTGGCCGTGCGCGGGTGCCGGCGGTGGCGGCAGCCGCGCCGCTGTCGGAAGCACTCCAGGCGCTGCCGCCCGGCGGGCGGCGGCTGTTGCTGGATCCGTTCGCGGATGCCAATACGCAGTCGCTGGGCGAGCCTGCGGACCGGCGGATCGTGCTGGCTGTCGGGCCGGAGGGTGGCTGGTCCGCGCGCGACCGCAGCGTGCTGGAAACCGCGGGTTTCAGCGGCATCCGTCTCGGCCCCCGCGTGCTGCGCACCGAGACCGCCGGGCTTGCCGCGATCGCCGCGCTGCAGGCGCGCTTCGGCGATCTCGGCTGAGCCGGGGACTCAGGCGGTGGCGCCCAGCGCCTCGTCGATCAGCGCGGCCATCGCCTCCAGGTCCGGGATCAGCGCCTCGTCCTCGTTCAACCGTACCCGCGCATGCACCGCGGTCGGCAATCCGCCCTCGCCGGCCTCCACCAGCAGGCCGTCGGCGGAGACATTGACCAGGCGCGGGAAGCCCTGGGTCAGCAGTGCGAAGTAGGGAAAGCGGTCGCCGGCGCGAAGGTTCTTGAGCACCGCGACCTTGCTGCCGAGATCGCCGTGTTCGCTGTCACTGATGCCCGCGGCGCGCGAGAACGCCACCAGCGGCACTTCCCAGCCGCGCCAGCGGGTGCGCCCGAGCAGCCATGCCGGCGCCCCGTCCACCGGCTCCGGATCGGCATAGGACAGCACTTCGGAGATCGTGGTGTTGGGCAGCAGCAGCCGCGCGCCGTCGATCTGGATCAGCACGCCGCGGATGTCGCGGGGCGTGCCACCGGCTGGAACGTCATTCATCGGAAGCCTCGAGTTCGATGCCGCTTGCCGCAACGCCGGGGGCCCAGCGGTCCACGAGCAGGGCCGCCAGTGCGGCCGGAGCGGCAAGCGCGCCGCCATGTTCGGCCACGCGTGCCGACGCGGCGGCGTCGTAGCAGCCGTCGAGCGACTGCGCCACGACCAGCGCGCCTGCCCAGGCGCCACCCATCGCATGGTCCACCAGCGCCGCGTCCGCGCCGCTGAGGAAGACCACCGCGCTGTCGTTGGCCGGCAATGCATCCGGAAGCTGCATGGCGCCGCCATCGGCCGCGGTGAAACGCAGCCGCCCACGATCGGCTGCCACGCCCAGCGCCGGCGGCAGGAAGTACACGGTTCCGCGCTCCACCGACGCCCCGTCCTCGGCCAGCGCCACCGGCAGCGTGGTCGCGCGCGCCATCTGCCGCACGAGACGGTCGTAGCGGTCGCCGTCCAGCCGCAGCCTCACCAGCACCGCGCGCGGGAAGTTTTCCGGCAAGGCCGCCAGCAGCTGGCGCACGGGGTCCGGGCCACCGAGCCCGCCTTCGACCAGCACGGCGCCCTGCAGCTCACCGAAGCCGTAGCTGTCGACATCGACCAGCGACAGGCCACCGATGCGGCTGTCGAGATCGACGAGCGCGTCCGCCACCGGCGCTACGGCCGGCGCGTCGACGGTCGCATCCGGC
Source organism: Alterluteimonas muca (assembly GCF_021191595.1). Lineage (NCBI taxonomy): Bacteria > Pseudomonadati > Pseudomonadota > Gammaproteobacteria > Lysobacterales > Lysobacteraceae > Alterluteimonas > Alterluteimonas muca. The sequence continues at coordinate 52,166 of NZ_JAIWPS010000011.1, read as the reverse complement.
TCCACCAGCGAAAGCCCACCGGCGTCAGGCATGGATGGCTGCGCCGGGGACTCCGCAGGCGCCACCCCGTCTTCCGCGGTGTCCGGCTGCGCATCCCAGGTGAGATCCACCGGCTCGAGGTAGGTGCGTTCCGCGCCATGGCCGGTACGCGCACCCCCGAAGCCGCTGTCGTCGTCGAGCACCAGCTCATCGAGGCTCACGTCCTCGAGGGTCAGTTCGCCGAAGCCATCGTCGCGATCACCCGCGTCGGCGGTCTCGAGGGCCACGTCCTCGAGCGTCAGGCCATCCTGCGCGACTCCGTCGAGCCCATCCGCAGCGGCGACGCCCGGCCCGTCCGCATCCGGCACCACGTCCCCGGGTACATCGGCATCGAGCGAGGCGAGTTCGTCGCGCGGCACGTCGCCGGCATGCTCGCGCATTTCCTCGGCGACGCGGTCGATATCGCTGCTGGAGACGTCGCGGTAGCCGTCATCGAAGGCGATCGGGGTGTCATCGAGCGTCAGCGTGGTGTCCTGCCCGGCGCCCGGCGGCAGCACGTCGTCGTGGCGGTGCAGCTTGGCGGCGAGATGGCGGACCCAGCGTGCCGCGTCCCAGCCGCTGCGCTGGGTCGCCAGTTCGGCCTCCTCGAACACCACCGTGATCGCGGGATCCGCCAGCAGCGGCTGGAACCCGTCGAGCGCGTCCTCCAGCGCCGGCTCCAGCGCGACCACCACCGCCTGCACGCCGAGGCCGGTGACGGCGTCCAGGGTGGTGGCCAGCGGATCGAAGCTGCCGAGCAGGTCCGCGCCGGCATCACGCACGGCGCCCTGCAGGCGTTCGCAGGCCTCGCCCGGCCGCGCCAGGACGATCACGCGGGGCTGGGTTTCAGACACCGGCGCGCTCCATCCCGAGCAGCTCGTAGACGTTGCGCATCAGCTCGTTCTCCTGGTAGGGCTTGCCGAGGTAGCGCTCCACGCCGATCTCGAAGGCGCGCTGGCGATGTTTTTCGCCGGTACGCGAGGTGATCATCACGATCGGCACCGAGCGCAGGCGCCCATCGGCCTTCATCTGGGTCGCGAGCTCGTAGCCGTCCATGCGCGGCATCTCGATGTCGAGCAGCATCAGGTCGGGCACGCGCTCGTCGAGGCGTTCCAGCGCGTCGATGCCGTCCTTCGCGGTCACCACCTCGAAGTTGTGGCGTTCCAGCACGCGACCGGTGACCTTGCGCATCGTCACCGAATCGTCGACCACCATCACCAGCGGCACCTGGCGGCGCTCCGGCACCGGCGCCGGCTCGGCCTCGCGCGGCAGCGCGGCCTGGCGGCGCACCAGCGGCGCGACGTCGAGGATCACGCGCACGCTGCCGTCGCCCATGATCGTGGCGCCGAAGATGCCCGGTACCGACGCGACCTGCGGGCCGACCGGCTTCACCACGATCTCGCGGTTGCCGATGATCTGGTCGACCGCGACGGCCGCGCGCAGCTCGCCCGCGCCCACCAGCAGCAGCGGTACCTGCAACTGGCCCTCCGCGCGCGCGCGCGGCTGGCCGACCAGCTGGCCGAGGTCGTGCAGCGCGTACTCGTCGCCGCCGTAGTTGTACACGGCACCCGGTGCGGCCAGGTCCTCCCGGCTGATGCGGCCCACGCCACGCACCGAAGCGATCGGCACCGCGAAGCTGGTCTCGCCGATGCGCACGAACACCGACTGGGTGACCGCGAGCGTCTGTGGCAGGCGCAGCGTGAACGTGGTGCCCTCGTGCTTGCGGGTGGCGATGTCGAGGCTGCCGCCTAGCTGGCGGACTTCGCTTGCGACCACGTCCATGCCGACACCGCGGCCGGCCAGGCGACTGACCTCGTCGGCCGTGGAAAAGCCCGGCTCGAAAATCATCGCGTCGAGCGCGCTGTTGGCCAGGACCGCATCCGGCCGCACCAGGCCCCGCTGCTCGGCGCGGCGACGGATCGCGCCGCGGTCGAGGCCACGGCCATCGTCGGCCACCTCGAGCACCACTTCGGAGCCCTCGCGGCGTACCGCGATGCGCACCGTGCCCTCGTCGCCCTTCTGCGCCCTGCGGCGCTGTTCGGGCGTTTCCAGCCCGTGCACCACCGCGTTGCGCAGCATGTGTTCCAGCGGCGCGGTCATGCGCTCGAGCACGTTGCGGTCGAGTTCGCCTTGGGCGCCGTCGAGCTTGAGCTGCACCTGCTTGCCGGTTTCCTGCGCGGCCTGGCGCACCACGCGGCGCAGGCGCGGCACCAGCGAATCGAACGGCACCATGCGCGTGCGCATGAGGCCTTCCTGCAGTTCGGAGCTGACCCGCGACTGCTGGGTCAGCAGCGTCTCGTACTGGCGGGTCAGGTCGTCGAGCGTGCCCTGGAGGCTGGCCAGGTCGGCGGCGGATTCACCCAGCGCACGCGACAGCTGCTGCAGGTTGGAGAAGCGGTCGAGTTCCAGCGGATCGAACGACGCGTCGCCGGTGTCACCCTCGCGCTGGAAGCGCGCGATGATCTGCGCCTCGGTCTCGATGTCGAGACGGCGGAGCTGGTCGCGCAGACGCATGTTGGTCTGCTCCATCTCCCCCATCGCACCGCGGAACGCGCCCAGCTGCTGTTCCAGGCGCGCGCGGTAGATCGCCACTTCGCCCGCGTAGTTGACGAGCCGGTCGAGCAGGTCGGCGCGGATGCGCACCTGTTCCTGCGGCGCGCGCGCCTGCGGGTCGTCCTCGAATGCCGGTTCATCGCCGATCGGCGCCGACAGCGGCGCAAGCTCGACCTTCGCTGCCGGCGGCACCGGGGCCCCGCCCACGCTGGTCGTGGCGTCGACGCTGATGCTTTCGCCGCGCGAACGCGCGTCGAATTCCTCGATCAGGCCTTCCGGCAACGCGACTGCACGGCGCTCGCCGATGCGGCTGACCATCGCATGCAGACGGTCGAAGCCACGTTCGAGCAACGGCACGCCATCGCGGCCGAGTTCGCAACGCTGCTCGACCACGGATTCCAGCAGCGACTCCATCGCGTGGCCGAGTTCGCCGATGGCCATGATCCCGGCCATCCGCGCACCGCCCTTGATGGTGTGCAGGTTGCGCTGCAGGCCGACCACCGGCTCGCGCTCGCCCGGCTCCTCGCGCAGGCGCGCGAGCAGCCCATCGGAATGGTCGAGCAGGTCGCCGCTTTCCTCGACGAAGATGTCGAGCAGCTCGGCGTCGAGCTCGCGCATGTCGAGTGCCAGGTCCGGGTCGGCCCCGTCGGCATTGGCAACATTGCTGTTGACGGCTGGCTCATCGGCGTCGGGCGCGATGGCTGGCCCGGCCAATGCCGGCTGATCGGCCGACGCGGGCTGATCGTGCTCGACGTGTCCGGCTTCCGCGCGCGCGGCTTCAGTGCGTTCGGCGTCGGCGCGCCCGCTGTCCACGCGCTCCATCTCGAGGCGCTCGGCTTCGAGGCGATCTGCCTGCACGCGCTCGGCTTCGAGGCGCTGTGCCTCGCGCTCCGCCTCCAGACGCTCGGCCTCCACGCGGTCCGATTCAAGACGCTCGGCCTCGACCCGCTCGACTTCGAGCAGACCGGCTTCAAGGCGCTCGATTTCGAGCCGTTCGGCATCGGTGTGGTCCGCGGCGAGCGACGCCCCGTCGCGCAGCTCCGTGTGTTCGGCTTCGACCTGCCCGGCCTCGAGACGGTCGGCTTCGAGGCGCTCAGCCTCGAGACGGTCGGCTTCGAGACGGTCGGCTTCGAGGCGCGCAGCTTCAAGCCGCTCGGCTTCGAGACGTTCCGCTTCAAGACGTTCGGCTTCGAGCCGCTCGGCCTCAAGACGTTCCGCTTCGAGCCGCTCAGCCTCGAGCCGCTCGGCTTCAAGACGCTCAGCTTCGAGCCGCTCAGCTTCAAGACGCTCAGCTTCGAGCCGCTCGGCTTCAAGACGCTCAGCTTCGAGACGTTCGGCTTCGAGACGCTTGGCTTCGAGACGTTCGGCTTCGAGGCGCGCAGCTTCGAGCCGCTCGGCTTCGAGCCGCTCGGCCTCGAGACGCTCGGCCTCAAGACGTTCCGCTTCGAGCCGCTCGGCTTCCAGACGCTCGGCCTCAAGACGTTCCGCTTCGAGCCGCTCGGCTTCGAGCCGTTCGGCTTCAAGGCGCTCAGCCTCGAGGCGCTCGGCTTCCAGACGCTCAGCCTCAAGACGTTCCGACTCAAGACGTTCCGACTCAGGACGCTCCGCCTCGTGACGTTCCGTCTCGAACCGGTCATCGCTCGCAGGCGTGTGCCCGGCATCCGCTGCGGTGCCGAGGTAATCGGACAGATCCAGCACCGACAGCTCGTCGACGGCCCCGATGTCGAGATCGCTCGCCTCGTCGTCATCGTAGGTGACCGCCATCGGCGGTGGCTCCGGCAGCGCGTCGCGCAGCGAAGCCAGCGTGGCGGCAAGGCCGTCGCAGCGGTAGACATGCGGATGCGGCTCGTGCAGCCCGGCTAGGGTGTCGCGCACCAGCGTCGACAGCGCGCGCATGGCGGCCACGCCCTCCGCGCCGGCCGGGACGCCGGCCGCGTGCAGGCGGCGCGCATAGGCTTCGGCCGGCCACAACGCGGCGGTCACCATCGGCACTTCGGCCATGGCGAACGCGCCGTTCATCGTATGCACGGCGCGCAGCAGGGCGTCATCCACCTGCGGCACGTCACGCCCGGTCCATGCGTCGAGCACGGCCAGGTGGCCGTTGACCTCGGCGTCGAGGATTTCCAGCAGCAGTGCATCCACTGCGGCCGGTACCCGCTCGCCATCATCGTGGACGGACGCGGCGGCTGCCACGACGTCCGGCGTCACCTCGGACGGCACATCCGGGGCGAAACCGGTGCGGTCGTCCGCGCTGGTGGCCGGCATGGCGATGGCGGCATCCGCCTGCCAGTGTTCCTGCGCCGAGGTGACCGCCGGCGGCAGCGTGGCCGGTGCCGGCGGTGTCTCGTCACCTGCGGCGATGCGCTCGGCATCGGCCTGCAGGCGTTCGAGATCGACGCGGATCGCGCCCTGGCCACGCAGTGCGGACTGCAGTTGCGGCAACGCGTAGAAGGCCTGGTCGACCATCGCCACGACCGCAGGGCTGGCGACACGGCTGCCGTCGAGCACGCGGTTGAGCAGGGTCTCGACCTTCCAGCTGAATTCACCGAGCGTGCGCGCACCGACCAGGCGGCCACTGCCCTTGAGGGTGTGGAACACCCGACGGATCGGCCGTAGGCGCTCCAGGTCATCCGGCCGCTCGCGCCACGGCGGCAGCAGGCGGTCGAGGTTGTCGATCTCCTCGGCGAATTCCTCGAGGAAGACCTCGCGGATCTCGTCGTCGATATCGTCGTCGGTGGCTTCGAAGCCGCCGCTGCCGGCCGCCTGGATCGGCGCCGGCGTACTGGCCGCGGGCGGCGCGACCGGCGTTGCCGGCGTCGGGGCGAAGCCGCGGTCGAGGAATGCCGCGGTGGCGTCCAGCGCGGCCTCGTCGACCGGCGATGCCGCGTCGGCAGCCTCCGCCGGTGCTCCCGTCAGGTCCTCGGCCGGCAGTGGCCAGTAACCCAGCGTCTCGAGGCTGGCGCGGGCGATGGCGAGGATCTCGCCACGATTGGGCCGCTGCTCGCGCAGCGCCTCGAGGTAGTACTCCAGGCTCGCCAGTGCATCGGCGAACGTGTCGAGCTGGCGGCCGTTGGGCACCCGGCGCCGGCCCAGCAGTTCGGTCTCGATATAGCGGCGGATGCCGGTGATGTAATCGACCGGCTCCGGGAGTTCGAGCATCTGCAGCGCGCCGGCGACTTCCTGCAGCAGCCGCGGCACGTCGACCAGCTCCCCGTGCTCCCAGCTGGTCTCGACGAAGGCGACGAATGCCTGGCGCGCATCGGCGAAGTTCGCCACCGCCTCGCGCACCACCACTTCCAGCACCTTGCGCGACTCGCTGGCGAGCGCATCGGTGTCGTCGGAGTCGCGGGTGCCGAGGCGCGCGACCTGGTCGTCAAGCGAGGCGTCGACGTAGAGCAGCGAGCCGGCGATATCGAGCAGCACGTCCTCGTCGGCGGCGCGGTCGCCGCGCACGATCGCGGCCATCGCCTCGCCCTGCTGCTGCACAACGCCGCGGGCGACGCCCAGGCCAAGCATGCCCAGGGTATCGGCGACCTGGCCCAGCGCCTCGACCTGCGGGACCAGCAGTGACAGATCGGTCGCCTGCGTGCGCAGGTGCAGGTCCAGCGCATCCTTGACCCGCAGCAGGTCCTCCTTGACCGCACCGGCCACGGTGTCGAGCAGTGCACGATTGCGGCCGCTCAGGCTGCCGCGCGCATGTTCGACCTCGGCCTCTGTGGCTTCGCCGCCGTCGAGGCGGAACGCCTCGCGCAGCTCCCGCAGGATGGCATGGTCGCCGGGCGCGGCCGACACCAGGTACAGCAGCTGGCGCGTGGGCTCGAGCGCGGTTTCCGCGCCCGGCACGCCGAAGCCGTCGTCCTGGAACTGGCGGCGGATCTCGCGCACGACGCCGACGAAGCCGTGGCGCAGCGCGGGTGACGGCGCCAGCGCGCCGGCGTCGAGGGCTTCGAGCACGCGCGCGGCCGCCCACAGCATGCGTCGCACGGGCTCTTCGGTGCTCAGCGGCAGCAACGCGTCCACGGCGACGGCGAAGCCACGCGGATCGGCCGGCGCACCGTCTTCCGGCCACGCGGCGAGGTGCGCGATGACGTCGGTGGCCTGGGTGCCGGCGCTGCCCTTGCGCTCGGCCTCGGTGACGGACGCGACCGCCGGCAGCTCCACCGCCAGCGGCGCCTGCAGGTCCGGTGCGAACAGCACGCTCTCGTTGAGCCCGGAGGCACCGCGCGCCGCGCGCAATTCATTCAGCAGCGGCAGCAGCACGATCGGGATGTCCTTGTGCCCGCCCTGCAGGCGCTCGAGGTAGTCGGGCAGCAGCACCACCGCGCGCATCAGCGTCGCGCAGGCGGTGTCGCGGTCGCTCGTGGCGTCGCGCGCAAGCGCCTCGGCCAACGCCTCCATCTCCTCGGCGACCATCGCCGGGGCGTACAGCTCGACCATGCGCAGGGTGCCCTGCACCTGATGCAGGTAGCTCGCGCAGAAGCGCATGTGGCTGGTGTCGGAAACGTCCTCGACGAACGCCTCGATCTCGAGCCGCGCCTGGCGCAGGGTCTCGTCAAGCTCCGGCTTGACCCAGCCCAGCGTGGTGTAGTCGATCGCATCGCGGAAGGCGGTGGTCATCGCGCGCCTCCGGGGGCGTGCATGCCGGGTGCTGCCGCGCGATCCGCGAGCGGGTGGCCGGCCACGCGGAGGCCGCCGGGAAGACCGGCCCCGGCGCACACCGGTGCCGTCGTTTTCACCACCATGCTCATCTCAACCCCGCGATCTGCTGCACGCACTGCCCTGGTCGTCCGCTGTCCGCCGGCTCGCTTCAAACCGGCAGCTTGAAGTCGGCGACCGAGCGGCGCAGGTCGGCGGCGAGCTGGGCCAGGTTGCCGATGGACTCGGCGGTCTGGTTGGCACCCTGCGAGGTCTGCGCGGTGATCGACTGGATCGTGCCCATGGTCTGGGTGATGTTCGATGCCGCCGCGGACTGCTGCTGGGCGGCCTGCGAGATGCCCTGGATGAGGTCGGCGAGGTCGGTCGACACGCTTTCGATCTCGCCCAGCGCGGTGCCCGCGTCCTCGGCCAGGCGCGCACCGGCGACCACTTCCGAGGTCGTCTGCTCCATCGAACTGACCGCCTCGTTGGTATCGCTCTGGATGGTCTGCACCAGCGTCTCGATGCGCTTGGTCGCATTGGATGCGCGTTCGGCCAGTCGCTGCACTTCGTCCGCCACCACCGCGAAGCCGCGGCCGGCTTCACCGGCGGACGCCGCCTGGATCGCCGCGTTCAGCGCGAGGATATTGGTCTGCTCGGAGATGTCGTTGATCAGTTCGACGATCGAACCGATTTCCTGCGAGCTCTCGCCCAGGCGCTTGATGCGCTTGGAGGTTTCCTGGATCTGGTCGCGAATGGAGTCCATGCCGGCGATCGTCTCGCGCACCACGCCCGCGCCCTTGGTGGCGATCTGCACGGAGCGCTGCGCCACGTCCGCGGATTCGGCGGAGTTCTTCGACACCTGGTTGATGCTCTCCGCCATCTCGTTGATGCGGTTCGAGGCCGAGGTGATCTCGCGCGCCTGGTGTTCCGCTGCTTCGGCCAGGTGCATCGCGGTGGCCTGGGTTTCCTGCGCGCTGGCCGAGACCTGCACCGAGGTGTCGTTGATCGTCTGCACCAGGTTGCGCAGCTGTTCGACGGCGAAGTTGATCGAGTCGGCGATCGCGCCGGTCATGTCCTCGGTGACCGTGGCCTTGACGGTCAGGTCGCCTTCGGCGAGCGAACCCATTTCGTCCAGCAGGCGCATGATCGCCTCCTGGTTGCGGTTGTTGAGTTCGAGCGAGGTCGCGTAGCGCTCGCGCTGCGCACGGTTGAGTTCGTACAGCAGGCCGACGATGGCCAGGATCGTCACCAGGCCGAACACGATGCTGATCCAGATGTTGCCCAGCACGCTGCGGTCGGACATCGAGCCGAACGTGGTGAAGGCCTGGAACAGCTGTTCGCTGTCGGCCAGCAGCTGGTCGGAGCCGGCGGTCAGCTGCGCGGCCGCGGACTGCGCACCGAACACCGCCGGGGCGGCGGCGAGGATGGCGTCAAGATCCTGCTTCATCGCGGTCCACAGCTCGCTGGACTGGCCGAGCGCGGCGACTGCGCCGGCGTTCGACAGCGCCTGTACTTTCATCGCCTCGTCGCCGGCGCGCAGGCCCTCGAGCACCTGTTCGAACACGCCGACGTCGCGCGCCAGCGCCTCGCCGGCGTTGGCGGCGCCCGGGCCGCCGGCCTGGATCTCGGTGACCCGGCGCGCCATCGTCGAGGCCAGCACCACCTGGCGCAGCGCGATGTAGATCTGCGAGGCCGGCGAGCCGCTGGTGGACATCGCGCGCACCAGCTCGTCGAGCTGGGCCTGCAGCTGCGGCACCCGCTGGGTGAAGCGCTCGGCGTTGCCGGCGAAAGCCAGCACCGCCTGCTCGCCCGCGATCACCTGCTGCGCGCTCTGCTCAAGCGGCTGCCAGGTGGCGGTGACGGTTTCGATCGGCCCGGACACGCCGGTGGTGCTGCCGAAGGTGGCGTTGAGGTTGGCGATGTCGCCATCGATCTGCGCCTTGGTCGCCTTGAACGCGGCGTAGGCATCGCCCTCACCGGCGACGCCTTCGCGCCCCTGGATCGCCAGTCGCTGCGAGTTCACCTGCAGGCTCGACGCCGCCGTGCTCGCACCACCCAGGCGCGATGCCTTCCAGATCGCGAAGCCGGTGTTGGCGACGACGATCAGCAGCGCGACCGCCAGCAGCGCCAGCCAGAAGTTGGTGCCGAACTTGCGCCCCGGGCCGGCGAAGTTGTCGATTGCAGTACTCATGGAACATCCCCTGGTGTGTAGCGGTGCGGCGCGGTCAGGCCGCGGCTTGTCTGAACTCCGGCGTGCGGGTCAGCCGTTCAAGGCTGAAGATCCCCCACTCGTGGTCGCCGAGGCGGAACGCGCGATCGATGAAATGCGCGTAGCGCCCCTGCGCCAGCGCATCCGCCGGCACTTCGTTGGTCTCGTGGAAACTGCGCTGCCCGAACAGTTCGTCGATGGTCACGGCGACATCGCCGCCGCCCTGGCGCACCACCAGCATGCGCTGGCTCTCGTGCAGCACGGTGCGCTCGCCCTCGAGGAACTGCTTGAGGTCGACGATCGGCAGCAGGTTGCCGCGCACATTGGCCACGCCGAGCATCCACCCCTGTGCACCGGGCACCGGGGTGATCTGCGGCAGCGGCAGGATCTCGACGACCTCGTCGAAATTGGAGGCGAGCCGACGCGCGCCCACGCGGTATCCGACCCCACGCCACAGCCCGGGCGCATCCAGCCGCTCCGGCAGGCCGGCCTCGTGCGCAAGGCTGCGCCGCTCGTAGTCGATCAGCAGCGCGAAGGCATCCCCGCCTCCCGTGCGCTCCGTGGCGGTCATGCGTCGGCGCCGAGCAGCTCGTTGATCTGGGCGATCAGCGCCCCTTCTTCCGGCGGCTTGACGATGTAGCCCCTGGCGCCCTGGCGCATGCCCCAGGCCTTGTCGGTCTCCATGCCCTTGGTGCTCACGATCAGCACCGGGATGGCGCCGGTGGCGCTGTCGCGCGACAGCGCACGCGTGGCCTGGAACCCGTTCATGCCGGGCAGCACCACGTCCATCAGCACCAGGTCGGGCAGCTCGCGGCGCGCGACCTCGATGCCTTCCTCCGCGCTCGATGCGGTCAGCACCTCGTGCGCATGACGCTGGAGCAGCTGGGTGAGAACCGCCGTATCGGTCGGCGAATCCTCGATCAACAGAATGCGTGCCATGGTCCCTGCCCCCCCGGTCAGGTGTTGACGTGCTTGCGGATCGCGTCGAGGAGTTCCTCGCGCGTGAACGGCTTGGTGACGTACTGCTCGGAGCCGACGATGCGTCCGCGTGCCTTGTCGAACAGCCCGTCCTTGGACGACAGCATGATCACCGGCGTCTGCCGGAAGACCTGGTTGTTCTTGATCAGCGCGCAGGTCTGATAGCCGTCGAGCCTCGGCATCATGATGTCGACGAAGATGATCTGCGGCTTGTGGTCGGCGATCTTGGCCAGCGCCTCGAACCCGTCCACCGCGGTGACCACCTCGGCCCCCTCGCGCTTGAGCAGCGTTTCGGCGGTCCTGCGGATGGTTTTCGAGTCGTCGATCACCATCACCCGCAAGCCGTCCAGGCTCCCGGCGCGTGTCTCGTCCTGCGTCATGCTCTTGCTTCCCCTGGGCGCGGCGCGGATGCGTTCCGATTCACCGCTGCGACCGGCTTTATACCCCAGCGGGGCCGCGCAGTGTCAAGCGGAGTTCGCGCCTCTTCCACCGCGACGCCCGCGGCCCGCGCGATGTGCCTGCTACCATCACGACCCCGACCTCCGTGCCGCGTGCCATGCATTCCGAAGTCGTTGTCGTGATGGACCCGATCGGGTCGATCAGGATCGCCAAGGATTCGACCTTTGCGATGCTGCTGGAGGCGCAGCGGCGCGGCCTGCGGCTGTCGTACGTCGTGCCCGGCGGGCTGTCGGTGGCCAACGGCATCGCCCAGGCCAGGCTGGCGCCGCTGACCGTACGCGACGATCCTGCCGACTGGTACGAACTGGGACCGGAGTCACATCGTGCGCTGGGCACCGGCGATCTGGTGCTGATGCGCAAGGATCCCCCGGTCGATGCCGAGTTCCTGCACGACACCCATATCCTGTCGCTGGCACAGCGTGCCGGTGCCCGCGTGGTCAACGACCCACGGGGCCTGCGCGACATGAACGAGAAGCTTGCCGCGCTGGAGTTCCCGCAGTGCTGCCCGCCGAGCCTGGTGAGCCGCGAGGCGGCCGCGCTCAAGGCGTTCGTGCAGGAACATGGCGAGGCGGTGGTGAAGCCACTCGACGGCATGGGTGGACGCTCGATCTTCCGCACCCGCGCCGGCGATCCGAACCTCAACGTGATCCTCGAGACACTGACCGACGGCAACCGCTCGCTGGTGGTGGCGCAGCGTTACCTGCCGGAGATCGTCGACGGCGACAAGCGCATCCTGCTGGTCGATGGCGAGCCGGTCGACTACTGCCTGGCGCGGATTCCGCAGGGCGACGAATTCCGCGGCAACCTGGCCGCCGGTGGCCGTGGCGAGGGCCGGCCACTGACTGACCGCGATCGCTGGATCGCCGCCCAGGTCGGGCCGGAACTGAAGCGCCGCGGCATGGTGTTCGTGGGTCTCGACGTGATCGGCGACTGGCTGACCGAGGTCAACGTCACCAGCCCCACGTGCATCCGCGAACTCGATGCGCAGTTCGGCCTGAACATCGCCGGGCTGCTGTTCGATGCACTGGAGCGTCAGGCCGGACAGCAGCACGCAGCCGCGCAATGACGCAGCCGGGCGTGGAACGGAACCTGGTGTTCGCCAGGGCCTTGCCGATCGGGTGCGCGGGGTGCATTGCTGCGCCTGATCCGCGTGCCGTGCGTGGTCACCGGGCCGACGAGCGCCGGCTGCCGTGAGCACCCTGGCCGCCGCACCGCGCATCGGTGACCGCGATCGCCTGGGCGCCACCCTGGTGCTGTCGCTGCTGCTGCACGCGATGCTGGTGCTCGGCGTCGGGTTCACGCTGGACGATGCCGCGCCGGTACTGCCGACGCTGGACGTGATCCTCACCGAAACCACCAGCCCGCTGACCCGGGCACAGGCCGACTTCCTCGCCCAGGCCAGCAACCAGGGCGGCGGGGAGCACGATCAGCCGCAGCGCCCGCGCGAATCACAGCTGGGCACCGCGCCGCAGGACACGCCCGGCATCGCGCCCGAAGCGCTGCGCGCGCAGTCGCCCGACGAACGTCCGCCGCCACAGGCTCGGGTGGTGGCCAGCGCGCGGGGCGAGCATGTGGTGGCCACGCCCGACCCGACCCCGCAGGCCGATCCCAGCCTGCTGCCGCGTGGGCAGGACCGCATCGAGCGCGACATGGAAATGGCGCGGCTCGCCGCGGAGATCCACCTGCGTTCGGAAGCCTATGCCAAACGTCCCAAGCGCAAGTTCGTGTCCGCAAGCACCCAGGAATACGCCTACGCCGCCTACCTGCGGCAGTGGGTGGACCGGGTCGAACGCATCGGCAACCTCAACTATCCGGACGAGGCACGCCGCCGCGGGCTGGCCGGCGAACTGGTCATCAGCGTGGCGATCCGTCGCGACGGTTCGGTCGAAGCGGCGCGGGTGATCCGCTCATCGGGGGTCGCCCTGCTCGACGAGGCGGCGCTGCGCATCGCGCAACTCGCCGAACCCTATCCGCCGCTCCCCCGCACCGACGAGGAGGTCGACATCCTCCACGTCACCCGCACCTGGCAGTTCCTGCCGGCAGGCACCCTGGTCGACAGCTGACGGTTGCAGGCACAGCCTGTGCTGTGGACCCGGGGCAGGATGGTGCCCTCGCCGCGGTGGGAAAGCGGCATCTGGCACCTGGCACCTGTCGGGATCTTCTGCGACCGGCTACAGCCTGCGCCAGCCGAAGCCGTCGCCGCGACGGTGGTAGACCGCAACGGCGCGACCGTAGAACGCGTCCACCGGCACCAGGCCGAAGTAGCGCCCGTCGAAACTCGCGCCGCGGTGATCGCCCAGCACCAGCACCTCGCCCTCGGGCACTCGCACCGGGCCGAAGTCGGCGCCACCGCCGTGCGCCAGATCGAGGGTGATCCGGCGGCTGCCGACATGCTCGGCCGCGGATGCGTGCTCCGGTGGGCGTTGCCCCTCGACCAGCAGCCGGCCGCCGCGCACCTCCACCTGCTGCCCGCCCACGGCGGCGACGCGCTTGATCAGGCGGGTGCCATCGGCCGGCGAATCGAACACCACCACGTCGCCCGGCGCCGGATCCGCCACCGTGACCAGGTCATGGGTGGTGAAGGGCAGCCGCCACCCATAGGCGCGCATGTCGACCACCACCCGGTCGCCGGGCTGCAGCGCGGGCTGCATCGAACCGCTGGGCACGTGGTAGTGGTTCGCAAGCGAGGAACGGGCCGCGGTCAGCAGCAGGACCAGCACCAGCAGCGGTAGCGCTTCGCGGCGCAGCCAACCAAGCACGCGGCGCTGTCGTGAGGCAATCACGGGATCGGTGTGCATCGGATGTCCCCGGTCGGATACCCGGACTGTGACAGCGGATGCGCGCGAAGGTTCAGCCGCGGCGCGCGGCCTGCTCGGCCAGCGTCAGCGCGACGTTGTTGCGCAGGTAGGCGGGCTCGGCGTGTTCCGGGGCGACCCCGCCGCCCGCCGCGTGCAGCAGCACGGCCAGGCGCGCGGTGTCGGCGGCATGCGGAAGCGCACCGGCATCCACGCGCCGCAGGCGGCCACCCAGCCGCTGTACCAGCGCGCCCTCGACCGCGGCGAATCCGGTGCCAACGCCGATCCAGTCATCGCCCTCGGCGACTTCCACCTGCTCGGGCGCGCAGACGCGTTCGGCGTCGAGCAGCGTGGGACCCTGCGCACCGGCGGCGTAGCCGGCCACATAGACCTCGCCCATGCGCGCGTCGATCGCCGTCAGCACGTGCGCATCCGGATGATCGCGCAATGCCGCCGCGGCCAGCGTTGCCAGCGTGGACACCGGCACCACCGGCACGTCGAGGGCCAGCGCGATCCCCTGGGCAATCGCGATCCCCAGCCGCACACCGGTGAACGCCCCCGGCCCGCGCCCGACCGCGATGGCGTCCAGCCCGCTGCGCGCGATCCCGGCTTCTGCCAGCAGCGCCTCCGCCCACGGCAGCGCCAGTTCGGCATGCCGGCGCGGCGCGACTTCGAAGCGTGCATGCACTTCGCCATCGGCGAACACCGCCACCGAACAGGCTTCGGTGGAGGTCTCGAAAGCCAGGAGTTTCATGCGCTGGAGGGGGCACCGGATGGCAGGGCGGACAGGATACGCAACGCCCGGCGCGGGCGGCACGCACGCAGCGCACTGCGTGATCCGTCGCCGGATCGGTGGTTGATCAGTCGCCCATCGCCGACGGGCGGAAGGCCGGAGCCGCCTCGAGCCCGTTGCGGATCTCGCCGAACTGCACCGCGCCCGTGGGACTCTTCAGGCAGGGCGTGCTGAACATGCCCACGACGTAGGTGTTGGGCCCCTTGTTGAGACCCGAATCCAGCATGTACCGGTTGCCGGTGCCCGGCTCGGTCGCCGCCAGGTTCACGCCGCCGTTGTCGAGCCGGCGGAAGCGGGTGATCTCCCAGCCGGATTCCTGCCAGCGCCCGTGCACGTCCTCCAGGACCTGCCCGGCGTTGTCGTCGCGGGCCACGCCACGCACCCCGACCCAGATGTAATAGACATCGTCGCGGTCCCGGCCCTCGGCTCCCTCGGGAATCTCGCAGCGGTTCACCCGCACCGTGAACTTCTCCGGCGCGATCGGCAGGCCGGAAATAAACGCCTCGACCTGCGGCACGATGTCGCGCGCGGCCTGCAAACTGTCCCTGGTTTCCATCGTGCCTATCTCTACTGCATCCACCGGAGCCTGACAAGCAGCGCCGACCAGCAGCAGCGCCGCGGCCGACGCCGGCCATCGTGGCCATTGCAGAACCGGTCTCAGGGGCATCGTGTAGCCACTCGGCAACGGGTCGCCGAACCGGTCAGCGGAATTCCCGGGTGGTCACCATATGCTCATTGCCGGTCACGATGTAGCCCTGGTTGCGCAGCGACTCGCTGTCCGCTGTCCAGTACCCGGAATGGCCGGACGCGCCGCCGTTGGCGATGCGGGTTCCACCAAAGCCCTCATTGACCGGGTTGGTGCCCAGGATCCAGCCGGGAACGAAGCGGATCTCGTCGTCGTCGGCCATCGCCGTCCAGAAGTTGCCCTCGTCGATGCTGAGCTCATCGGCACTGTCCACGCCCATCCCCGGGCTGCCCGCCACGATGATGTTGTCTGCGCCGAGGCCGCCGGTGCCGTCACGATCGGCATGGCCGACCACCGTCGAGCCGTAGGAGTGGCCGATCACCGTCAGGTTGGGGCCATCCCCGCTCTCGTGCGACGCCCGGAGCCCATGGGTGAACTCGCGCAGCGAAGGCGCGCCGTCGCGTGCCGGCCCGGCACCGGTGGCAGCGGCCAGGTTGTCGGGCGCGTCATAGCCCAGCCAGACGATGGTGGAGGTCACGGCTTCGTCGTCGATCAGTTCGGCCTGCGCCTTCAGGTCGTCGATGCGGTCGATGTTGCCGCCGATACCGGCGACCGTGGACCCGGTGCCGGGGACGAAGATGGCGACGTTGTCGGCGGCGTCCGGGTTGCTGATCGCAACGATGGCCTTCGCGTCGGTCCCGCCATCCTGCGGCGCATAGCCGAGCAGGTACAGGTGTCCGGACGTGGCGGCCGGATCGCGCCGCGAATCGTCGATCCGCGTCAGCAGGTCCTGCGCGCCCTGGTCACCGTCCGCGGCCTGCTGGCGCAGGACATCCATGTTGGCCTCGTGCCTGACCTCGGACGGCAGCCCGTCCATCGCGCCGAGCTGGGCGCCATAGGTCGAGAGGTAGTTGGACTGCTCCTGCGGCGACAGGCCGTTCCACCACTGCGCGTTGAGCGCCGCGTCCTGCTCGGGGGTGAGCCCCCCGGCCGGGCACATGACCGGCTGTTCGCGCGTCCCGATGCAGCGGTCGCCCGGCGGCGGCTGGGCCGGGCAGGCGTTGGGCTCGGGCAGCAGCGAGGGATGGGTGGTCTGGGTGGAACCAACGGGCGGGGACATGGCGGGCTCTCAGCCGTCGCGTTGCGGTTACCGCGAAGGTGGCACGGAAGCGGCCGCGCCGGAATCAGGGCAAACCCTTGGCGGGTCCGGGTCGCCGGCGGCGAAGAACGCCTGCACGTCGGCCACGTCGCGGGTCACCGGGAACGGCGGCAGCGAACCCAGGAACACCCGCCCGTACGGTCGGCTGGTCAGGCGCGGATCGCACAGCACCAGCACGCCGCGATCGCGCTCGCTGCGGATCAGCCGGCCCACGCCCTGCTTGAGTGCGATCACCGCCTGCGGCAGCTGTTCGTCGGCGAAGGGATTGCCGCCCGCGCGGCGGATCGCGTCCAGCCGCGCCTCGAACACCGGCTCGTCGGGCGCGGCGAACGGCAGCTTGTCGATCACCACCACGCTGAGCGCATCGCCGACCACGTCCACGCCTTCACGGAAGCTGGCGGCACCCAGCAGCACGCCATTGCCGGATTCGCGGAACCGCTGCAGCAGCACGTGGCGCGGGGCCTCGCCCTGCACGAACAGCGGCCATGGGCCGCCGCGCAGCAGCGCCGCGGTCTCGCGCAGCGCACGGTGCGAGGCGAACAGCAGGAATGCGCGGCCGTTGGAGGCGTGCAGCACCGGCAGCACCGCGTCCAGCACCGCGCCTGCGTACGCCGGTGCCGACGGTGCCGGCAGCCGTGGCGGCAGCAGGCACAGCGCCTGGCGCTGCCAGTCGAACGGGCTGGGTGCCACCAGCGTGGTCGGTGCATCGAGCCCGAGCCGGGTGGCCACGTGGTCGAAGCAGCCGTCGATGGCGAGCGTCGCCGAGGTGAACACCCACGCCGCGCCGGAGGCCTCGCGATGCGTGCGCAGCGGGCCGGACACATCGAGCGGCGTGCGCTGCAGGCGGAACCCGCGCGGCGACAGCTCGTACCAGCGCACGTCGCCATCGTCGGCGCTGTCGGCGCTGTCGGCGTCGACATCGTCGGGCTCATCGAACGCGCCCGGTCCGTCGGCCACCTGCCAGCGCGACAGGCGGCTGCTGAACTCGCGCGCGCGGGCATGCACGGCATCCAGCGCGGGCGAGGCCTCGCGCAGCGGCGCCACCGCGTCGGCAAGGTCGCGCAGTGCATCGCACAATGCCTCCAGCGCGTCCTGCACGCCGGCATCGTGCAGGGCGCGGTCGCGGGTGCCGCGCGGCGGTAGCGACTCCATGGCCGCGCGTAACACACGGACCGCGTGCTCGAGCCCCTGCGCGGACGGTTGCAGCGCCGCGAGCCCACCCTCGACGCCGGCGCATTCGGCGGTCGCGTCACGTGCCAGCTCGACCAGCGGCCGCGCGCTCAGGCCCTCGCCGAAGAACTGTGCGGCAAGTTCGGGCAACTGGTGCGCCTCGTCGACGACGAATGCCTGCGCGCCGGGCAGGATCTCGCCGAAGCCTTCCTGCTTGAGCGCGAGGTCGGCAAGCAGCAGATGGTGGTTGACCACCACCAGGTCCGCGGCCTGCGCGCGCTGGCGGGCCTGGACCACGAAACAGTCGCCATAGAACGGGCACTCGCTGCCCAGGCAGTTGTCGACGGTGGAGGTCACCATCGGGATCAGCGGCGAATCCTCCGGCAGCGCCTCGATCTCGGCGAGATCACCCATCCGCGTACGCCCGGCCCAGGCGACGATGCGCTGGAACAGCGCGACCTGGTCGCGCGCGCTGAAGCGCGGTTCGCCCCGCGCGCGCTCGAGGCGGTACAGGCACAGGTAGTTGGCGCGGCCCTTGAGCAGCGCGGACTTCAGGCCGATGCCGAGCGCATCGCGCAGCCGGGGCAGGTCGCGGTGGTAGAGCTGGTCCTGCAGCGCGCGGGTGCCGGTGGAGACGATGGTGCGCAGGCCCGACAGCAGTGCCGGCACCAGATAGGCGAAGGTCTTGCCGGTGCCGGTCCCGGCTTCGGCCAGCAGGGTGCCGCGGCTGCCGAGTGCATCGACGACGGCCGCGGCGAGCTGCTGCTGCGACGGCCGCGGGTGGAACTGCGGCAGCGCCTGCGCGAGCTCACCGCCCTCGGCCAGCGCCGCCTGCACGCGCGCGGCCAGGGTGTGGCCGGCGGCGATGGCCGTCGCCGGCGGCGCGGCGTGCGCGGTCACGTTCAGAAGCGGTCGAGCACGCCGACCCGACAGCCCCCGATCTGCGCACGGGCCTCGGCGGCGCCATCCCCGTCGCCCTGCAGCAGGCGCACCTGCTCGAGCGTGGCCCAGTGGCGCCGGCAGGCCGGTCCGACCTGGGGGCCGAGCGCATACGCGCGCTGCGACAGGCGCTCGGCGTCGTCGAACTGGCCCAGCAGCAGGGCGAGCTCGGCGCGCTGCTGCAGCAGCGCCGGATCCGTCGGCACGATCTCCAGCGCGGCGTCGACAGTGGCGGTCGCCGCCACGTAATCGCCGGCGGCCTCCTCGCGCGCGGCACGTTCGCGCAGGTCCTCGATGCGGCCATCGCGCAGAGGCTGCACCGCAAGTTCGCCCTCGCCGTCGCCGGCAGCCTCGCGGATCGAGGCGACCATCTGCTGCGGCGAGGCGTCGGTCAATGCCACCACCACGGGCGCCGGCTCCGGTGCGGTGGCACAGGCGCCAAGCACCAGGCACAGCACGGCCAGGGCTCCGCGACGCGTGCGCCGCACAGGGTTCGGCGTCATGGCAGCTGCTCTCCGGAATAGGCGGGTTCGGGTGGCGGCGGAGGTGCTGCGGGTGCCGCAGGCTCGCGCGCGGCATCCTGCCGGCCGCGGCCGAAGAAGCGCCGCCAGCCGCTTTCCTGCGGCGCGGGCTCATCCGTGTACGCCGGCTCCCCCGGCTGCGTGAGCGGCTGGCCGTCCGCGGCGTACGGTGCGGGATAGCTGGCGTAACAGGGCTGGTAGGCCGGCTCGTACCCTTCCAGGAACGCGAAACGCCGCGCGTCCGGGCAGTCCGGGTCGGTGGACCCGCCCTGCGCGATCCAGTGCCAGGACAGCCCCTCGTCGGCGACTTCCAGCGGCGCGCTGGGCAGGCGCCGGAACAGGTCCGACCACACGCGCATCGCACCGGTGGTGCCGTACAGACCGGTCGCCTCGTTCTGGTCGTTGCCGACCCATACCACCGCGAGGTGGTCGCCGGTCCAGCCGGCGAACCAGCTGTCACGGCCATCGTTGGTGGTGCCGGTCTTGCCGGCCGGCTGCAGGCGGGCAAGCCCGTCGGCGATCAACTGGCGGCCGGTGCCGGAGGTCACCGCATGCTGCAGCGCCAGGGTGACCAGCCGCACGTACTGCGAATCCTGCGGATAGGCCTCGGGTTGCGGGCCGTCGTAGCGGCGTTGCACGCGGCCTTCGCTGTCGAGCACGCCGCGCACCATGCGCAGGGTCTGCTTCTCGCCGCCTGACGCCAGGAACTGGTAGAGCTGCGCCATCGCATACGGACTTTCGTCGACCGCGCCGAGGATCAGCGAGGGGTTCGGCTCGGCGCGAATGGTCGCCAGGTTGTGCAGCAGGTCGGCCAGTGCCCGCGGGCCGACTTCCATGCCCACCCGCACCGTGGCCTGGTTGTAGGATCGCGCCAGCGCGTCCATCAGCCGCACGCTGCCATGGCTACGACGATCGGAATTGGCCGGATTCCAGCGCTTTCCGTTGGGCAGCACCAGGTCCACCGGGGCATCGTTGACCCAGGTGGCCAGCGAGAACTCGTTGGGGCGGGTCAGCGCCAGCAGGTAGACGAAGGGCTTGAGCAGCGAGCCCACCGGCCGCTTGGCCTCGATCGCGCGGTTGAAGCCGTGCTCGGTGGGATTCGCACCGCCGACCACCGCGATCACTTCGCCACTATGCGAATCGGTGACCACCAGGCCGGCCTGCAGTTCCGGGCGCTTGTCATTGCTGAGTGCCTCGATCGTGCGCCGCACGGCGCCCTCGGCATAGCCCTGGGCGGCCGGCGACATCGCCGTCATCACGGTGAGGCCCGCGCCCTGCAGCACCTCGGCCGGATAGTCCATGGCCAACTGCCGGCGCACGAGATCGACATAGGCGGGGAAGCGGTTGGCGGCCAGCGTGCCGGGCGTGGAGCTGATGCCCAGCGGCGCCGCCAGTGCCCGCCTGTACTCGGCCGCGTCGATCAGCCCGTTCGCGTGCATCTTCCCGAGCGCGAAGTCGCGGCGTTGCTTCGCGCGTTCCGGATGCCGGCGCGGATCGTAGTACGAGGGCCCGCGGATGATGCCGACCAGCAGCGCGACGTGCTCGGTGGCCAGGTCCTCGAGCCGGCGCCCGAACCAGAACTCCGAACCGGCGGCGACGCCGTGGATCGCCTGCGCACCGCGCTGGCCAAGATAGACCTGGTTGAGGTAGGCCTCGAGGATCGTGCCCTTGTCGTAGCGGGCCTCGATCAGCATCGCGTAGAGGATTTCGTTGAACTTGCGCGTGTAGGTCTGCTCGCGGCCGATGCCGAGCAGCCCGGAGCGCGCGAGCTGCTGGGTCAGCGTGCTGCCGCCCTGGCGCGCCTCGCCGGCGCGCACGTTCACCCATGCCGCGCGCAGCATGCCGCCGAGGTCGATGCCGTGGTGGTGGGCGAAGTCCTCGTCCTCGACCGCCTGCAGCGCGTCGGTGACCAGCACCGGCACGTCCTCCACCCGCACCAGCCGGCGCTCCTCCTGGCGCTGGCCGTACAGCGTGGCGATACGCGCGGGATCGAGGCGGGCGCTGTCGATCGCGGCGTCGCCGCCGGCCTCGCGCAGGCGGCTGATCCGCCCGCCCGACATCGACACCTCGATACGGCGCGGGGGCACCGCGCCACCGACGTCCTGGAAGCCGCGGCTGGAGATCGTCCAGCGCCCGTTTTCCGCCACCGACCAGGTTCCGGGGCTGCGCCCGTCGCCTTCGCGGTAGGCGGACGACTCCAGCTCCAGCTTCAGCGTCTGCGCGTCGAGCGCCATGCCGGGCGCGAGATGCAGCGGCCGCGCATAGACGCGCGTGGGCACCTGCCAGCGCAGTTCGCCAAAGCGCTGGCTGACCTGCTGGTTGAGGTACACGGTGTAGGGGATGAGGAACCCGAGCCCGAGCCCGACCAGGGCCAGCGCCCAGACGAGCGCACGTCGCGACCAGGTGCGGCGCGGCGAATCCGGAATGTCGTGATCATCCTCGTCACGGTCGATGCGGCGCATCGAGTCCTGGGGTTTTGGCATCTGCAACGAGGCTCATGGGGGATGCGACAATGGCTGGCCGCAGTCTAGCCCAGCACGGTTTCCCGCCGGGCGAAGGCTCCCTGCACAGTCAGCTGGAGTTCCACCGGATGCCGTTCTCGCTGACCGACGCGCAGTTCCGGCTTGCCCGGGCGCTCGGTCTTTCCCGTCGCGCCTGGAGCAGCCTGCGCACCCGCGGCTGGCAGCAGACCTGGCAGCGCGTGCTGCTGCGCCTGCAGCGCGCGGTGCGCCGTGCACCGGCCGACGCGATGCCGTTGTGGCGCCCGCCGCGATCCACGGACGACGCCCTGCCCACGTTCACCGAACCCGCCGCGGCCCCGGTCGCCAGCATCGTGATCCCGGTCCACAACCATGTCGGGCACACGCTGGAATGCCTGCACGCACTGGCCGCGGCGCCGCCCGGCACCACGATCGAGATCATCGTCGTCGATGACGCCAGCAGCGACGGCACCGCCACGGTGCTGCCGCGCATCGCCGGCCTGCGCTATCTCCGCCATGAGCGCAACGGCGGTTTCATCGCCGCCTGCAACACCGGCGCCGCGCAGGCGCGCGGCGAGGTCCTGGTGTTCCTCAACAACGATACCGTGCCGCAGCCGGGCTGGCTGGATGCGCTGCTGTGGACCCTGCATGAGGTTCCGCGCGCAGGGATCGCCGGTGCGCAGCTGCTCTATCCGGACGGAAGGCTGCAGGAGGCCGGCGGCGTGGTGTTCCGCGATGGCCAGGCCTGGAACTACGGCCGCTTCGAATCGCCCGACGACCCGCGCTATGCCTATCTGCGCGATGCCGATTACGTCAGCGGTGCCGCACTGGCGATCCGGCGTACGCTGTTCGACGCGGTCGGTGGCTTCGACACCCGCTACGCACCGGCATATTACGAGGACACCGACCTCGCGTTCGCGGTGCGTGCGGCCGGCAATCGCGTGCTCTACCAGCCTGCCGCGCGGGTGCTGCACGACGAGGGCACCAGTGCCGGCACGGATCCGTCGACCGGCATGAAGGCCGCGCAGGCCCGTAATCGCGAGGTGTTCGCGCTGCACCGGAGACAGGAACTGGCAGCGTTTCCACCCGCCGATGAACTGCCCGGCCCCGGGACGCTGCACCGCGGCCAGCGCCGCATCCTGATCGTCGACGAATCCACGCCACGGCCCGACCACGACTCCGGCTCGCTGCGACTGGTCGCATTGATGCGGATGCTGCTCGAGGAAGGCGCCCATGTCGCCTTCGTGCCAGCCGATGGCCGCCATGCCGGCCGCTACACGCGCGAGTTGCAGGCAACGGGGGTGGAAACCTGGTCGGAGCCGTGGACCGGTGGCATCGCGCACTGGCTGCGCCGCCACACCACCCGTTTCGACGTGGCCATGCTCAGCCGCCACTTCGTCGCCGCGCCGCTGCTGCCGTTGCTGCGCCGGCATGCGCCGCGGCTGCGCGTCCTGTTCGACAGCGTCGACCTGCACTACCTGCGCGAGCGCCGCGCCGCCGAGCTCGCCGGTGACGCAGCCATGCTGGCGATCGCGCGGCGCACACGCTCGCGGGAACTGGCGGTGGTGGCCGCCGCCGATGCCACCCTGGTGGTCAGCCCCGCCGAGCGCGAGCTGCTGGCTGCGGATGCGCCTGGCGCGCGGGTGGAACTGCTGTCCAACCTGCACCGGCTCAGCGCCCGGACGGCAGCCTGGGAGCAGCGCCACGGCGTGGTGTTCGTCGGTGGCTTCCACCATCCCCCGAACGTGGATGCGATGCGCTGGTTCCTCACCGGGGTCTGGCCGCGCATCCGCGCGCAGGCGCCCATGCTGGACTTCCACTGCATCGGCAGCGACCCACCCGATGACCTCCGCGCCCACCACGGCCGTGACGGCGTGCAGGTGCATGGGCACGTGGCCGACATCGCGCCGTGGATGGACGGTTGCCGCGTGGCGGTGGCGCCGTTGCGGTTCGGTGCCGGGGTCAAGGGCAAGATCAATCTGAGCATGGCCCATGGACAGCCGGTGGTCGCGACCACGGTGGCGGCCGAGGGCATGCACCTGCACGACGGCCAGGACGTGCTGCTGGCCGACGATGCCGACGCCTTCGCCCAGGCGGTGCTGCGTGCACACGAGGATGCCGACGCCTGGTCACGCCTGGCAGCCGGCGGGCGCGCGAATGTGGAGCGGCACTTCTCCGTCGATGCCGCACGCGAGACGGTGCGCCGGCTGTTCCTCGCGGCCGACTGACCCCGCGCCTCAGCCCGGGTCCACCGCCGAGCCGGCCGCACGCAGGCGCTCGCCGAAGGCCGCCAGTTCCGGGACCGCGGGATCGAGGTCGCGGGCGGCGTCGTGGGCGGCACGCGCGGCGGCGAGTTCGCCGGCGCCCAGGCGCTCGTCGCCGACCGCCAGCCAGCGCTGGGCGAGGCGGCGTCGGGCCGGGCCCAGCGTGGCCTCGTCCTCCGACAGCGCGGTGCGTGCATCCAGGCAGGCGCGTGCGCGTGCCAGGCTGTTGGCGCGCAGTTCGCGGTCGAAGCAGCCGACGGCGGCCGGCAACAGGCGGGCCGCGGCCTGCCGCACCTCGCGGTCGTCGGGGGCGATCGCGCGGGCCGCGCGCAGGCGGTCGTAGGCGCTCTCCCCCGGTGGGGTCAGCAGGTCGCCGCGCTGTTCGGCGGCGTCCACCTGCGCCAGCAGCACGCGCAGGCGCTCGCGCCGCTGCGCCGGGCTGCCCGCCGGGCGCAACTGCGCATGCGACAGCCGCGCACGCTCGACATGGCGCACGGCGGCGTCGACCGCCGCTGTGCCGCTGCCACCGGGCGCCAGGCGCGCCGCCTCGGCCAGCGCAGCATCGGCATCGGCGAAGCGGAAATCCGCGGCCGCGCGCTCGGCGCGACGCGCATGCGCCAGCGCAAGCTGCTCCATGCCGGCCAGCGGCTCCGCGGCATCCGGATCCGTTTCGAGCAGTTCGCGATAGCGGGCCTCCGCCTGTTCCAGCCGACCGCCATCGAGATCCTCCTGCGCGCGGCGCAACAGCGCGTCGCGCTCCTCGCCAAGGCGCGCCTGGGTGTCGGGCAGGTCGATGTGGCCGGGGTCGAATTCCCGGGCAATGGCCACCGCGCGTGCGGCCGCGGCATAGCGGCCCTGGCGCAGGTCGTCGCGCGCCTGCTGCAGAACGTCGCCGAGTGCGTCCTCGCGGCCGCGCAAAGCGTCGGCATCGTCGGGCCGCAGGCCGAGGATGCGCCGGTACAGAGGCAGCGCGGAGTTCCCGCTGCCATGGAAGTCGCCGCGCGCATAGGCGTCATCGGCGCGGGCACGCAGGTCGTCGAGGCCGGCCTGCGCGGCCAGGCGCTCGCGCAACGCGGCATCCACCGCATCGACCGCCGCGCGCGGCGCGGCCAGTTCCCGGGCCAGCGCGATGGCTGCACGCGCGTCATCGAAACGGTCGTCGTCGAGTGCCGAGCGCGCCTGGGCGAGCGCGGTGCGTGCCACCTGCGACAGGCCGTCGCGGGCCTCGGGCCGGTCCGGATCCATCGCCAGCGCGGCCTCGTAGAGTTCGCGCGCGCCGCTGCCGTCGTCGGCGCTCAGATGGCCGGCCGCAAGCGCGACCGCCGCTTCCTCGCGCAACGCCTGCGCCCGGGTGTCCGGCCACAGCCAGTCGGCCAGCGGCTGGCGCACCACCAGCAGCAGGATCAGTGCCACGCCGATCGTCGCGGCCGCCATCGGCCACCAGCTGCGCCAGTCGCGCTGCGCCACCCACAGCGCCATGCGCACGCGCGCCTCCAGACGCCTGAGCGCCCGGGTCGGGTTGCGCGCTGGCGTTCCGGAGGTGTCGGCTCTGGATGCGGAGGGGCGACGGATCACCGCGGCAGCATAGGTGCAAACCATGAACGCGACGTCAGCCGCGCATGGCCGCTACCGATCGCGCCGGGCGACTCCGCGGATGTGCGCGGCGTCAGCCGCGGCGGGCGCGTTCGATGCCCGGCAGCGCCTCCATCCGCCCGAGCAGGCGCGCGAACTGGCCGTGGTCCTGCACCCGCAGCTGCAGGCGCAGGCGCACGCGGCCGACGCCGCCGCCATCCTCGCTGTGGATCGACAGCACGTGGGCGTCTTCCTGCGCGATCAGGTTGGTCAGGTCCTTGAGCAGATGGCGGCGGTCCACGCCTTCCACCACCGCCTCGGCCTCGTGCACGCCACCGGCGCGGCCCCACTCCACCGGCAGCACCCGCTGCGGGTCGCGCGCGGCCATGCGCTGCAGCGCCGCGCACTCGGCGCGATGCACGCTGATGCCGCGGCTGCGGGTGAGGTACCCGGTGATCGGCTCGCCCGGCAACGGCCGGCAGCAACGCGCGATCTGCACCAGCAGGTTGTCGACACCGACCACGCTGAACTCGGAACTGCCCTTCGGCAGCCGGCGCGGTGGCGTGCGCGCGAGGTTGGTGGTCTCGTCGACCGGCCTGCGCGCCTCGGCCTCGGCTTCGCCGAGCGCGCGAACGACCTGGTGCGGGCCGACATCGCCCAGCGCCACCAGCACGTACAGGTCATCGAGGGTGGCGGCATGGAAGCGCCTCAGCGCCGGCGCGGGATCGGCATGGTGCAGGCCAAGGCGCTTGAGCTCGCGATCGAGCAGCTCGCGGCCGGCCTGCACGTTGCGCTCGCGGTCGAGCGCGCGGAACCAGGCGCGCACCTTGTCGCGCGAACGGCCGCTGGCGAGATAGCCGTTGGCGGCGTGCAGCCAGTCGCGACGCGGTTCCGCGGTCTTGCCGGTCAGCACCTCGACGCGGTCGCCACTGTGCAACCGGTGGTCGAGCGGGACGATGCGGCCGTTGACCTTGGCGCCGCGGCAGCGGTGGCCTACCATCGTGTGCACGTGGTAGGCGAAGTCGAGTGGCGTGGCACCGCGCGGCAGGTCGATGACCTCGCCCATCGGCGTCAGCGTGTAGATGCGGTCCTCGACCAGCTCGGTGTCGAGCGCGCCCGCCAGCCCGCCCTCGTCGCCGCCGTCCTGGTGCGATTCCAGCAGGCGCCGCATCCATTCGATCTTGCGTTCGAGCGCGGCATCGCCGACGCCGCCTTCCTTGTAACGCCAGTGCGCGGCCACGCCGAGTTCGGCCTGCTCGTGCATCTCGAAGGTGCGGATCTGCACCTCCAGCGTCTTGCCTTCCGGCCCCACCACCGCCGTGTGCAGCGAGCGGTAGTCGTTGCGCTTCGGGCGCGCGATGTAGTCGTCGAACTCGCTCGGGATCGGCGTCCACAGCGCATGCACGATGCCCAGCGCGGCGTAGCAGGCACCGACATCGTCCACCAGCACGCGCACCGCACGCAGGTCGTAGAGCTCGCCGATCGGCACGCCCTTGCGCTGCATCTTCTTCCAGATGCTGTAGATGTGCTTGGGGCGGCCGGCGACGTCCGCATGCAGCCCCTGCGCGGCGAGTGCTTCGCGCAGGGTGCGCGTCACCTCGTCGATATAGCGCTCGCGCCCGGAACGCTTGTCGTCGAGCAGGCCGGCGATGCGGCGATAGGTGTCGGGGTCGAGGTGGCGGAACGCGAGGTCCTCGAGCTCCCATTTCAGCTGCCAGATGCCGAGGCGGTTGGCGAGCGGTGCATGGATGTCGCGGGTCAGCCGCGCAAGCGCGACGCGCTCCTCCTCGGGCCGCTGCGACACTGCCCGCAGATGGGCGAGCTGCCGCGCGAGCAGGATCGGCACCACCCGCAGGTCGCGCACGATCGCCAGCAGCAGCCGGCGCAGGCCCTCCTGCCCGCCGCGACCGACGCGCTCGGCATGCAGCGCCCACACCTGACGCGCGGCACGCTGGCCATCGAGCAGCGCGGCGACGCGCGGATGCGCCTGCGCCAGCCGTGTCGCGGCATCGGGCGGCGGCTCCGGCAGCACGTGCAGGATCGCCGCGGCGATGACATCGGCATCGGCATTGAGGGTTGCCAGCGATTGCAGGGTATCGGCCAGCACCGGCCAGGGCTCGGCGGGTGCCACCCGGGCGCCGGAGGCGTCGCGCAGCGCCGCCTCCACCACCGCGCGCAGGGCAGGCGTCAACGCCGCGGTGGCGGGCAGCGACAACAGGGTTGCGGCGCTGGCGTCGACGGCCGACACGGCATCACGACTCGGGTGGGCGCTCTACACTAGCCGCCACCTGCCCCGAGGAACAGACCATGCGCAGCGTTTTCCGTCCGGCCCTGCTGACCGCCGCCCTGCTGGCCAGCGGCATGACCCTGGCGCAGCAGGCACCGCCGCTGCAGGAACAGATGACCGCCAGCGAGTTCCGCGCCGCCGGCCTCGACAAGCTCAGTGCCGACGAGCTTGCCGCGCTCAACCGCTGGCTGGAACGCCGCGTTGGCGAGCAGACCGCGGCCGCGGTCGAGCAGGCGCGCGAGGAGGGCCGCCAGGAAGTGGTGACGAAGAACCGCGGCTTCTTCCACTTCGGTTCCGAGGAGCCCATCCAGAGCACGATCGCCGGCGAGTTCCGCGGCTTCGGCAAGGGCCGCCGCTACACCCTGGCCAATGGCCAGGTCTGGGAACAGACCGACAGTGCCAGCCTGGCCGGCGTACGCCGGCAGGACATCGGCGTGCGCATCCGCCCCGGTGCGATCGGTGGCTGGTGGATGCAGGTGGACGGCTACAACACCACCGCGCGCGTGCAGCGGGTGGAATAGCGGTCGCCGAAGCCCGGTTCCTCCGTCGGCGCTCTCATCCGGCGCGGCAGGGCGGGTTCTCAGCCCTGCAATGCCTCCAGGCGCCTCGCCAGCTTCTTGGGCGAGACGCCGCCGCGTGCGCCGAGTTCCTGCGCATGCAGTGACACCCGCAGTTCCTCGAGGTCCTGGCGGAACGCGCGCCATTCCGGATCGGACGCAATGCCATCGGCTTCGGCCTCGACCAGCGCATCGACAAAGGGCTTGAGTTCGAGCATGCGCTGCTGGTCGCGCAACGGATCGCGCAGCGCGCGTTCGGCACGCAGCGACAGCGCCTGCAGGTAACGTGGCATCTGGTCGAGCAGGGCATCCGGCGTGGTCGACAGGAAGCCCGGCGGCGCCAGGCTGTCGAGATGCGCGCGCATGTCGTCGAGGTTGGCGCGTGCCCAGCCCATCAGCCCGCCCTCGAGGCTGCCGCGGATGTCGGCGATGCTGTCGAGCACGCGCTCGGCCAGCTGCAGCCGGCGCATCGCCTCGCCGAACAGGTCCCGCCCGACCGCGTCGCGGCGCGCGGCAAAGGCCGCGGCGTCGCGGATCGTATCCAGGCCATCGGCGGCGAGCGCGGTGAACGCGCCCTCGACCAGGTCGTCGCGCAGCGGGTCGCCACCTTCCGGGCGCACCGCGCGCGGTGCCGCGGCCTCGATCGCGGCATACAGCAGCGCGGTCTTCGGCTTCGCGGTGAGCTGCTTGCGCGCCTGTCGCAGCTTCGCGTCCAGCGCGATACGCAGCAGCCGGCGCACGCCGCCCGGGTGCCGGCGCGCGGCCTCCGCGGCATCGGCGTACACCGCCAGCCGCGCGCTGTCGCCGGCATCGTCGAGCGCGGGATATGCGGTGATGCCACCGGCCCCGGGTACCGACAGCGGCACCGGCGTATCCGGGAACGTGGTCAACCCGGTCTGCGCGAGCCCCTCCGCCGCGCGCTCGGCGAATGCCGCGTCGGCGTCGGCGCCGAAGCGCGCACGCAGCGCTGCGAGGTCGCGCGATTCCGCCAGCACCTGGCGGCCGTCGCGTGCGAGCAACCGCAGGTTCATGCGCAGGTGCGGCTCCAGCGCGTCCTCGTTGAAGTCGGTGGCGGCCACGTCCACGCCGGTCAGGCGCTTGAGGAAGCGCGCCAGCACCCCGGTGAACGCATCGGCCCCGGGCTGGCGATGGGCTTCGGCGAAGGCGCGGGCGAAGTCCGGAACCGGCACGAAGTTGCGGCGCAGGGCCTTGGGCAGCCCGCGGATCAGTGCCGCCGCACGGTCCTCGACGAAGCCGGGTGCAAGCCACGACAGCCGCGCGGGATCGAGTGCGTTCAACAGGTGCAGCGGCACGCGCACGGTCATGCCGTCGTCCACCGCGCCGGGTTCGAAGCGGTAGCTCACCTCCAGGCGTGCGTTGCCAACCGGCAGCACCTTGGGGAAGCGGTCGGCATCGGTCTCGTCGGCGACCAGCAGGTCGTCGCGCGTCCACGCAAGCGCATCGCGCTCGGCGGGCGACGCTCTCTTCCACCACGCCTCCAGCGAACGCGCATCGACGATGCCGGCCGGAATGCGGTCGTGGTACCACTGCTGCATCCACGATTCGTCGACAACGATCCCCACACGGCGCTGCTTGGCCTCCTCCTCGCGCGCCTGCGCCAGCGTGGCCAGGTTGCGGGCAAGAAACGGCGCGCGCAGGTTGATCTCGCCGGTGACGAGGCCGTCGCGCAGGAACATCGCGCGCGCCTCGTCGGGGTACAGGCGCCCGTAGTCGACCGGCCGCTTCGGCGCCAACACCAATCCGAACAGGCTGACCTGCTCGCTGCCGATCACCCGCCCCTGCGCACGCGACCAGTGCGGATCGTGGTGGCGACGCGCCAGCAGGTGCGGCAGTTCGGCGATCGCCCAGTCCGGCTCGATGGTGGCATTGGTCAGCGCCCACACCTTTTCGGTATCGAGCAGCGTCGCCGACAGCACCCACGGCGGCGGCTTGCGCGCAAGCGTGGATCCCGGAAACAGCTGGAAGCGGCGCCCGCGCGGGCCTTCGTACTGGCCGCGATCGCCGCGATGGCCGAGCTGGGTCGGCAGGCCCGCCAGCAGCGCGCGATGCAGGGCTGCGTAGCCACGCGCATCGACGACAGGCGCCGGATCCTCGCCGGCCGCGCGCTCACGCAACGGAGCGCGCCCCTGCTCCACCGCCCAGCCGATATCGGCGCACTGCAGCTTCAGCTGGCGATGCAGCTCGCGCCATTCGCGCAGGCGCAGGAAACCCAGGAAGTGCTTCTCCGCCCAGCGCCGCAACTGCGACTGGGTGAGTTCCTCGTGGGCGCCGCGATAGGCTTCCCACAGTTTCAGGATCCCGACGAACTCCGAACGCGGGTCGGCGAACAGCGCATGCGCATTGTCGGCCGCCGCGCGCTGGTCAGCCGGGCGCTCGCGCGGATCCTGGATGCCGAGGAAGGCGGCGATCGCCAGCATCGGTTCGAGGCAGCCATGCGCCTGCGCGGCCACCAGCATGCGCGCGAGTTTCACGTCGACCGGCAGCCGCGCCATGGTGCGGCCGGTCGACGTGAGCCGACGCTCGCCATCCACCGCGCCCAGTTCAGTCAGCTGCTGCCAGCCGTCGGCCACCGCGCGCGGGTCCGGCGCTTCGAGGAAGGGGAAGGTCTCGATATCGCCCAGGCCCAGCCACAGCATGCGCAGGATCACCCCGGCCAGCGCGGCGCGGCGGATCTCCGGATCGGTGTAGTGCGCGCGCGAGACGAAGTCGGCTTCCGAATACAGCCGCACGCAGGTACCCGGCGCAATGCGCCCGCAGCGGCCCTTGCGCTGGTCGGCGGCGGCCTGCGAAACCGGCTCGATATGCAGGCGGTCGAGCTTCTGCCGCGGGCTGTAGCGCTTGACCCGGGCGAAACCGGGATCGACCACGTAGTGGATGCGCGGCACCGTCAGCGAGGTCTCCGCCACGTTGGTCGCCAGCACGATGCGCCGCAGCGGCCCCGGGTTGAACACCCGGTCCTGGTCGCGGGTGGACAGCCGGGCGTACAGCGGCAGCACCTCGGTATGGCGATACTTGCGGCGCTCCAGGGCCTGGTGGGCATCGCGGATCTCGCGTTCGCCGGGCAGGAACACCAGCACGTCGCCGATGCCGCCCGGCCCGCGCGACTCGCGCATGATCTCGTCGCAGGCGGCGACGATGCCATCGAGCACGGAGATGATGTCGGCGCCGTCGTCGTTGCGCGGGCGGCGGCCGGCGGGCGCGGCAACCGGCTCGACCGGGACCTCCGCACCCTCGCCCAGCGGCCGCCAGCGGACCTCCACCGGATAGCCACGCCCTTCCACGCTCACCACCGGCGCGTCACCGAAGTGCTTCGAGAAGCGTTCGGTGTCGATGGTGGCCGAGGTGACGATCACCTTGAGGTCGCGGCGGCGCTCGA
Source organism: Alterluteimonas muca (assembly GCF_021191595.1). Classification (NCBI taxonomy): domain Bacteria; kingdom Pseudomonadati; phylum Pseudomonadota; class Gammaproteobacteria; order Lysobacterales; family Lysobacteraceae; genus Alterluteimonas; species Alterluteimonas muca. Next base: position 20,692 of record NZ_JAIWPS010000011.1, on the reverse strand, counting down.
GCAGCTGCTTCAGGTAGCCCAGCAGGAAGTCGATATTGAGGCTGCGTTCGTGGGCCTCGTCGACGATGATCGTGTCGTACGCGGACAGCCAGCGGTCCGAGGCGATCTCGGCCAGCAGGATGCCGTCGGTCATGAACTTCACCGCGGTGCGTTCGCCGACCTGGTCGTTGAAGCGAACCTGGAAACCGACCGCGCCGCCCAGCGGCACCTTCAGCTCCTCCGCCACCCGGCGCGCCACCGCACGCGCGGCGATGCGCCGCGGCTGGGTGCAGCCGATCATGCCGGCGGCGCCGCGCCCGGCCTGCAGGCACAGTTTGGGCAGCTGGGTGGTCTTGCCCGACCCGGTCTCACCGGCGATCACCACCACCTGGTGGTTGCGGATCAGCTCGACGATGCGCCCGGCCTCGCTGGCGATCGGCAGCGACGGGTCGACGTCGGCCCGCGGCAGCGCCGCGGCGCGCGTCTCGCGGGTGGCGACCGAAGCCGCCAGCGCCTGTTCGAACGCCTGCTGCGCGGCGGCATCGTCCGCCCGTGCCCGCCAGCGCGACCACAGGCCGTGCAGCCGCCCGCGATCGCTCGACAGGCCGCTGTCGATCGCAGCGCGGGCCGCCTGCAGCGCTGGATCGGGGCGCCCGGCTGCACGCGGACGGCGGGGTTTCTTCGGTGCTTGCAAGCGGGTCTTCCAGGTCACACATCGGCCACGGCGGCTGCCGTATTGTCGCCGCATCCACCCAATGGAGCTTGAAATGGCCAGTGAACAGAACCCCAGCCCTGACGCATCCACCCATGCCTCGGTGCAGACCACCGCATCGCCGGAGCCGCAATCGCGCGCGCCCGCCATCGACATCGGTATTCCCGAGGAGGATCGCCGGAAGATCGCCCAAGCGCTGTCGGTGTTCCTTGCCGATGCCTACACGCTGTACCTCAAGACCCACAACTTCCACTGGAACGTGACCGGGCCGATGTTCAACGCCCTGCACAACATGTTCGAGGAGCAGTACACCGAGCAGTGGAACGCACTCGACGACGTCGCCGAACGCATCCGCGCGCTGGGCTACAACGCCCCGGGCTCGTACGCGGAATTCATCGAGCTGACCTCGATCAAGGAAGAGCCCGGCCTCGAGAAGGCCGCGGACTGGCGAGAAATGGTGCGCCAGCTGGTGGAGGGCAACGAGGCCGTCTGCCGCAGCGCGCGCGTGGCGCTCGAGATTGCAGACGACGGCGACGACGACCCGACCGAGGACCTGCTGACCCAGCGTCTGCAGACCCACGAGAAGTACGCCTGGATGCTGCGCTCGCTGCTGCAGTGACCCGTTAGGAAGATGCTTCTCACGGCTCCGGCGTGATGGCAGACAGGCGGCCTGTCCGTGCGTCCGTGAGTTGCTCCGTTGTTGCTTCGCGCCGCCCGCCGCGCGCCTTGGCGGGTGTGCTCCCCCCGGCCGGAGTCCACGTCCAGCGACCACGGCCGGCGCCGGCCCTCCATTGGCCGGCTGTCCGCACACCCGCCGGTGCACGCGACGGGCCCGGGCATCCGCCGGCTCCGGCACGGGAATCAACAGTGGTGGTGCAGGCGTCGCCTGCCGCTGAGATGCCCGCCTCACGCGTTCGGCAGTTCCGCTTGGCGGTCGGCAGGTACGACACGGCCTCAACGCCGGCAGCGGCGGCAATGGCGCAATGGTGGTAGAGGCGGCAGGCCGAAAGTCGCCGCCACGAGGCCCTGGTTCTCGCCGTTGATCTCTTCCGGAAACGCGACGACGGTTCGGGGCCCGCCGCGGCCGCAGGGGGGATGTCCAGAGCCGGCCATGGATGGCCGGCGGCCGGATGTGGGAGCCGGACGCGGAGATATCCGGCTGGGCATCCCCCTGGGGCCGCGGCGGGCAGCTGGCGTACGACCAGCAGGTGCGGTCCGGCTTCGCCGTCGGGCGACGGATCCACGCCCATCCACTTGTCGCCGCGTCCGGACCCGACACCGGACCTCCTGACCGCGGCTCACGGGATCCGCACGGTATCCTGTGCCGATGTCGCGCACCGCCCACGCAGTACTGCAGAACGTCTTCGGCCATGCCGCCTTCCGCGGCGAACAGGCGTCCATCGTCGACCATGTAGCGTCGGGCAATGACGCCCTGGTGCTGATGCCCACCGGCGGCGGCAAGTCGTTGTGCTACCAGGTGCCGGCGCTGCTGCGCGACGGCTGCGCCATTGTCATTTCGCCGCTGATCGCGCTGATGCAGGACCAGGTCGAAGCGCTGCGCCAGCTCGGCGTGCGCGCGGCCTACCTCAATTCCACCCTCGATGCCGCCGCGGCGCAGGCGGTGGAACAGCAGTTGCGCGAAGGCGGGCTGGACCTGCTCTACGTCGCGCCCGAGCGGTTGCTGACGGGTCGCTTTCTGTCACTGCTGGAGCGTGCACAGATCGCGCTGTTCGCGATCGACGAGGCGCATTGCGTCTCGCAGTGGGGCCACGATTTCCGCCCCGAATACCGCGAGCTCACGATCCTCCACGAGCGCTGGCCGGAGGTGCCGCGCATCGCGCTGACCGCCACCGCCGATCCGCCGACCCAGCGCGAGATCGCCGAGCGCCTGCAGCTGGAGGACGCGCGCCGCTTCGTCAGTTCGTTCGACCGCCCCAACATCCGCTACCACGTCGTGCAGAAGGACGATGCCCGCCGCCAGCTGCTGGACTTCCTGCAGGCGCATCGCGGCAGTGCCGGCATCGTCTACTGCATGTCGCGGCGCAAGGTCGAGGAGACTGCGGAATGGCTGGTGGCGCAGGGTGTCGACGCCCTGCCCTACCACGCCGGCCTCGACGCCCGCCTGCGTGCCACCCACCAGCGGCGCTTCCTGCGCGAGGACGGCGTGGTGATGGTGGCCACGATCGCGTTCGGCATGGGCATCGACAAACCGGACGTGCGCTTCGTCGCCCACACCGACCTGCCGAAATCGATCGAGGGCTATTACCAGGAAACCGGCCGCGCAGGCCGCGATGGCGAGGCCGCCGATGCCTGGATGTGCTACGGCCTGGGCGACCTGGTGCTGCTGCGGCAGATGATCGAGCAGTCCGAATCCGGCGACGAACGCAAGCGGCTCGAACACCGGAAACTCGATTCACTGGTCGGCTACTGCGAAACGATGCGCTGCCGCCGTCAGGTGCTGCTGGCGAACTTCGGCGAGGACTACGCGGCCAAGGGCGCGGGCCAGCCCTGCGGCAATTGCGACAACTGCCTCGACCCGCCGGCCGCGTGGGATGCCACCGTGCCCGCGCAGAAGGCGCTCAGCTGCGTGTATCGCAGCGGCCAGCGGTTCGGCGCCGCGCACATCATCGACATCCTGCGCGGCAGCGAGAGCGAACGCATCCGCCAGTTCGGCCACGACCAGCTGAGCACCTACGGCGTCGGCACTGACGTCGATGCGCGCGTGTGGAAAAGCGTGCTGCGCCAGCTCGTCGCGCAGGGCCTGCTCGACGTCGACGCCGAAGGCTACGGTGGCCTGCGGTTGACCGAAGCCAGCCGCGGCGTGCTCAAGGGCGAGACGCAGGTGATGCTGCGCAAGCCGACGAACACGAAGGAACGCGTACGCACCACGCGCGCCGCGACCGGCGCGGACATCGACCTGGCACCGGCCGACCAGCCGCTGTTCGAATCGCTACGCGCGCTACGCGGGCGTCTTGCGCGCGAGCAGAACGTGCCCGCTTACGTGATCTTCCACGACGCGACGTTGCGCGAGATCGCACGCCTGCGCCCGATCAGCCATGGCCAACTCGGCGGCATCGGCGGCGTCGGTGCCGGCAAGCTGGAACGCTATGGCGATGCCGTACTGGAAACGGTGCTGGACGCGGATTGACCGCGATTCCACACGCCCGGCCGGCGCTCAAACCGACCGGGCGTTGTGCAGCTTTCAGCGCGCGGCGACGCCGCGCACTTCCACTTCGACCCGGCGATCGGACGTGAGGCACTCGACCAGCGCCGGACGCGCGAGCGCATCGGTGCAGCTGGTGGTGACCGGTTCGGCCTTGCCCTTGCCGACAGCAATGATCGAGTCTGCAGGTACGCCGTTGGACACAAGCAATGCACGGATGGTGTCCGCGCGACGCTGCGACAACAGCTGGTTCGCGTCGGCGCTGCCGATGCGGTCCGTGTGCCCGATCACGGTGACGAGCGACGGGCCCGCCTCGCGGATGTCCGATGCCAGCTGGGTCAGCAGCTCTTTGCCGCGGGGCAGGATGTCACCGGCCTCGTGGCGCGCAAATGCGAACAACGCATCGGCTGACAGGTTCACGCGACGCACGCCAGGCTTGGTGGTGTCCGTGCGCGCGGTGTCGGCCAGCAGATCCGCACACGACGCCGGGCTCCAGTGGAAGCTTTGGCCGCGGTAATCGCGGTCAAAGATCACCTTGTACTGGCAGGTCACTACGCCCTCGGGCGTGCGGAAGTGGAGCAGGTAATCCCACTCGCGCACGCCGACCAGACCTTCGCGGAAGTGCGGCCGACCCAGTGCCTGATAGAGCTGATCCTTGGTCACACCAGGACCGATGCTGCGCAGGTCGGCGACGTTGGGGAAGGTGCCTTCTGCCAGCACGGCGCGGGCCGGGTCGGGGAACACCACCTCACCAGCGACACCCTCGGGCGAGATGTCACGGCTGATGTGGCGTGTGCCGCAGGCGCTGAGCGCACCGGCAATGGCGATAGCAAGCAGCGCGCTGCGCGCCGCCTTGGAAACATTGATGGAATAGCGCATGTCCTGAACCTCTTGAGAAGCCCGTGCATTGGGAACGGGCGGTGTCGAATCCCTGATCTCGTCAATGGAACAACGGGCCCGGCAACGGCCGGGCCCGTTTATCACCACTGGATACCTGCACCCACCGAGAAGCCCCAGTCACGCGCGGTGTTGCCGCTGGCCTGCGCACGGTAGACGTAGCGCCCGTTCTCGGTGACGCCCGAGAGACCGACGGCCATGCCGTACTCGCTCTGGTAGCCGCCGACACCGACCGCCAGCATGCTCTTGCCCGGCAGGTAGGCCTGCGGCAGACCCGCCATTGCCATCGCCGACGAGGTCGCTCCGCGGTAACCGCGTTCGATGGACCACATGTCGTCCTGGATCTGGGTGATGCGACCGTCGGTGTACTGGTTGGCCACATTGATGGCCTGGTTCACGCCACCGGTGAGCTGGTTGACGTTGACCGCATCGGTGCCCGCGATGCCGGGCGCAACGCCCGAGATCGTGCGACCGCCGACGTTGACTTCACCCGTCGAACTGCTGCTGCCGACATACGCGCCGTTGTAGTTGCTCTGGGCGCCGACCGTGGTGGCCGAACCCGCGCCCAGCGCCACGCTGTTGGCATGACTCGCCGTCGCGCCCTGACCCAGCGCCGTGCTGTTGGTGGCCGTTGCCTTCGCGCCCTGCCCGACCGCCGTACTGCCTGCGCCCGTGGCCTGGCTTTGATTGCCCAGCGCGACACTGTTGTTGCCGCTCGCGACTGCGCCATTGCCACCTGCCGATGCGTTCTGTCCGCTCGGCGTCGGCGCGACATAGGCCTCGCCCTGGCTGATCTGGAACGGGCCGCTGGCGCCGGTTTCGAGACTGTCGAGGCGACCGCCCACTTCCAAGACCACGCCTTCCACACTGGACACACGATCATCGAGATCGGTGATGTCGCCGCGGATGTCGACGATGTCACCCTGGATATCCGTGATATCGCCCTGGATATCGATGATGTCGCCCTCGATCGCCGTCACGCGGCCATCGATCACATCGATGCGGTTGTTGACGCCGTCGATCTGACCATCCGTATAGCTGTTGGCCTCATTGATGGCGTAGTCCACACCGCCCTGCAGCTGGCTGACATTCACCGCATCGGTCGCTGCCGAGCCCGCGGCGACACCGGTGATCTGGCGACCGCCGACGTTGAGCTCACCGGTGGAATCGCTGCTGCCCACGAACGCACCCTGGTAGCCGGTCTGTGCGCCAACGGTCGTTGCCGAGCCTGCGCCCAGCGCGATGCTGTTGGCGTGGCTGCTCACCGCGCCCGTACCGATGGCCAGGCTGTTGAGCGACAACGCCTGCGCACGCGCGCCGATCGCAATGCCGCCATCCCCTGCCGCTGCACCGCCGATGCCGAGTGCGATCGCTTCGTCGCCTTCAGCCGTCGCGTCCTTGCCTGCTGCGATCGCATCGTCGCCGGTGGCACCGTCGTTGTCGAAGTTGCCGCCGCCGGTGGAGTTCACGCTGTAGTACTTGGTGCGGTTGGTCTCGACAGTGTCGGTGAGCTGGCTCACGTTGACCGCGTCGGTCGGCGCGCTGCCGGCCGCGACGTTGGTGATCACCGCGCCGCCCGCATCGATGCCTGCGAGCGTGACGCTCGGACCGCCGACGATCGTCAGACCGGTGTCGCCCAGCTTCACGTCGGTGCCGATCGCCACGCCCGTGGTGTCGATGACGGTGTCACCCGCGGTCAGGCTTTCGACCTCCAGATCGTCGGCCAGGTCGAAGGTCACGTCGTTGCTGGTCGTCGACTTCGTCACGACGATATTGCCGTCGGCATTGTTGAGGTCGACGTTGTTGCCGGTCGTGCTGTTGACGGCCACGTTGCTGCCGTTCTGTCCCTGCGCGGTGACGTTCCAGCCGGCGTTCGCCGTCTGGTTCACCAGCTGGAGCTGCTCTTCGGTCGCCGCGCGGCCGCTGCCGTCGGCGAAACCGGGCGCAGTGATGGTCTGGTTCGTCAGGCCGCCGATCGTGCCGGCGTCGCCACTGATGACGATCGGGTTCGCGCCGCCCACCGACACGACATTGCCACCGATTGTCGTCGTGCCGCCCGCGTCGGTCACCGAGATGGTGCCAGCGCCGACCAGCGTGCTGTTGCCCGCACCGTCGTCGACCGCAAGACCATCGCTATCGAGCGCCGAGTTACCGGTGGTCACACTGTCGAGATCAAGATCCCGGTTGAGCGTGATCGCGACGACACCGGCATCATCCGCACCGGTCTGCGCGACGCCGAGGTTCGAGTCGCCGGTGAAGGTCACCTGCCCGTTGGGGCCGATGTTCGCCGTATTACCCGCAGCATCGGTCACGTTCCAGCCGGCGTTCGCCGTCTGGTTCACCAGGTCGAGCTGATCTTCAGTCGCAGCGCGACCGGTGCCGTCCGCAAAGCCGGGGTAATCGATCGTGCGATTGGTCAAACCGCCGATGGTGCCGGCATCGCCGCTGATCACGATCGGGTTCGCACCGCCCACCGACACCATGTTGCCCGCGATCGTGGTCGTACCGGTTGCGTCGGTCACGTCGATCGTGCCTGCGCCCACCAACGTGCTGTTGCCGGCGCCGTCGTCGACCGTCACGCCCGTCGTGTCGACCACCGTGTTGCCGGCCGTCAGGCTGTCCACTTCGATGTCATCGGCCAGGTCGAAGGTGACGTCGTTGCTGGTGTCCGCCTTCGACACGACGATGTTGCCGTCGCTGTTGTTGAAGTCGACAGTGTTTCCGGTCGCACTGTTGACCCCGACATTGCTGCCGTTGGCGCCTTCAGCGGTCACATTCCAGCCGGCGTTCGCCACGCCAGCAACCTCGTCGAGCGCAGTGTTGGTCGCATGCAGCTGCGAGCCGTTGATCGCGTCGGTGCTGGTCGCGCTGATGCGGCCTGCAGCAACGTTGGTAATCGTGCGCTCTTCGCCCACCCGACCGACGCTGACCGTGCTGGTCGGCGTGGTACCTGCGAAGAGGTAGTCCGTTCCGTTGAGGGTGACGCCGGCCGTGCCGACCGCGTCAGCCGTCACCGAGCTGGCGCCGAGCGCGACACTGTTGTTGTGCTGAGTCACCGAGTTGGATCCCAATGCGATCGAGTGCACACCGGTGGCCACCGCGTTGACGCCTGTCGCAATGGCACCCGTTGTCGATGCCGTCGCACGTTGGCCCTGCGCAATGCTAAAGGCACCAGCGGCTATTGCGCCGTTACCCACGGCGATTGCGCCCGCGTCCCATGCCTGGGCCTGGTTACCCAAGGCCACTGCGTTTGCCCCACTCGCGACAGCATTTGCGCCGCCCGCATAGCTGTTCGCCGCTGTCGCACTGGCGTTTTGACCGATCGCAACGCTGTTGCTCGCGCCTACCCGAGCAGATTGGCCGATGGCTACCGAGTTGGTGATCGCGACTTGGTCTGTGAAGGTCGGCACGTAGTAACGCATCGAAACGCCGTTCTGCACGACTGTCCGTTCCTCGAACGTCGCCGCGCTTGCACCAAGCTTGATGTCGTTGCCGAAAGCGACGTTGTTGGATGAGGTTCCGCCAACCAAATTTCGGTTGCCAACGGCAAAGTTCTCGCTGCCACCCACGATGCTGAAGACCGTGTCGTTCTTGGCCGCCCATTGGATCCGCGCGACGTTCGGATTAATCGCCGCCACCGAGCCCGAGCCATTGCCGAATACGAACGCGCCAGTGCCGATCGCCGAGGCACCTGTACCCTGTGCGGCGCTGTACACGCCGATCGCGGATGCAGAGCTGACACTAGCGCCTGCAGCGTTGCGGCCGGAGGTTGCAAGAGTACCAAAGGCGACACTATCGAATCCGGAGGCTTGCGCGCGCACGCCAACGGCAGCAACGGTGTCGCCGTTCGCCGTGGATTGTGCGCCGACGGCAGTTGTAATGTTTCCGCGCACCGTCGCGCCAGAGCCGATTGCAGTCTGGATGTTGCCGCCATCGGCCGATGCGCCGCTACCAAGTGCCATGGCTCCGGTACCTGCGCCAGTTCCTGTGTATGCACCGGCGCCGATCGCGATCTGCGATGAGAACTGATTGGACTGCAAGCTACCGTCCCAACGAGTCTGCGCGCCCGACCCAATCGCGATCGAACCGCTACGGTTTGCTTGAGCGCTTTGGCCCAATGCCACCGCATTGCTGTTACCGGCAACTGCGCTTGAACCGATGGCAACCGAATTATCTGCTGAAAGTCCCGGGACGTTCGGAATGCCATTGGGTTGTGCACGAGCCTGCGCACCCAGCCCCACGGCAATGCTGCGCGCACCCTGCGCGCTGGCGTCCTTACCAGAGGCGATCGCATCGGCCCCAATTGCGCCATCGTTCTGTAGGTTCGTACCGCCCGTCGAGTTGACGCTGTAATAACGCGTTGCGCTACTGTTGATCGTGTTGGTCAGCTGGCTGAGGTTCACCGCATCCGTGGGATTCGTTCCAGGCGCGAGATTGACGATCTTCTGGCCGCCGGCATCAATGCCCAACGTCGTCACGCTGGGACCTCCCGCGATCACGAGACCAGTATCGCCGAGCTTGACCGCGTTGCCGACGGCGATGCCGCTTGTCTCGATCACGGTATCGCCCATCGTCAGGCTGCCATCGACGCCGAGATCGATGTCCTTGTTCAACGTGATTTCGATCTCACCACCGTCATCGACGCCCGTTTGGGTCACCGTAAGGTTGTTGTCGCCCGTGAAGGTCACCTGCCCATTGGGGCCGATATTCGCAGCCGTGTCGCCATCGGTAACGTTCCAGCCAGCGTTAGCCGTCGCGTCCACCTGATTCAGTGCGTCCTGCACATTGGTGTGCGGAGTGCCGCCCACCGTGAGACCGGCCGTCACCTGATGCGTCGTCGGGCTGTAGGTGGACGTACCGCCCAAGGCCGCGGCGGTGCTGGTGCCGAGCGAATCCAGATTGGTGCCCAGCGCGTTCACCGCCTGGTTGGTGCGGAAGAGCTGGCTGCCATTGATGGCATCCGTACTGGTATCAGTCACCCGACCCGCGGCGACATTGGTAATCGTCCGCTTCTCGGTACCCGTGCCAACGCTCACAGTCGCCACCGGCGCGGTGCCGGCGTAATCGTAAACGACGTTGTCGATCGTCCCGTTTAGCGTCGCCACCGCTGCCGCCGTCACTGCGTTGTGCCCCAGCGCGACCGAGTTGGCATGCGTCGCACGCGTGCCCTGGCCGAGCGCTGTTGCGCCCGCGACAGTGGCCTGCGCATCGCTGCCGACTGCGGAGGCGCCTGCGGCAGTCGCCCGCGACGCTGCTCCCAGCGCCAGCGTATTGGCCAGCGTCGCTTGTGCATCGTTGCCGAACGCAGCCGAAGCCGCGCCCGAAGCCCGCGAGGCATGGCCTGCAGCAATCGCGTTGATGCCGGTTGCGCGCGCATCGTCGCCGAGCGCGGTGGCCGACGCCTGCGTGGCCTGCGCGCCACGACCGGATGCCGTCGCGCCCGTGGCCGACGCCTGCGCACGGTCGCCCTGCGCGATCGACGAGATGCCACTGGCATTCGCACCCCGGCCCTGTGCCTGCGCAGCCTCTTCGCTCGCGATCGCGCCATCGCCCTGCGCGTTCGACGAGACGCCGCTGGCGTTCGCACCGCGACCCTGTGCCTGCGCAGCCTCCGCGCTCGCGACCGCGCCATCGCCCTGGGCGATCGACGACACGCCGCTGGCGTTCGCGTTGCGGCCGAGTGCCAGCGCCGCTTCCTCGCTCGCGCTGGCGGCATCGCCAATGGCAGTGGACGCCGTCTGCGATGCACGCGACGCGCGGCCGATCGCAGTCGCATCCTGGTACACCGCCTGCGCACCGTTGCCGATCGCGATGGTGTTGATGTTGAGACCTTCCTCGCCGGGCTGCGGCGCGAAACCCGACACCGCGGCGGTGCCGATCGCCACACCGTTGGAGGCCAGGCCGCGGCTGTCGGTGCCCGATGCGATCGAGTTGACACCCGACGCCGCCGAATCCGTGCCGCTGGCCTGCGCATTGAGGGCGCTGGCGCGCGCACGGGTGCCGGTGGCGACCGCACTCTCGGCAACGGCGTGCGCATCGAAGCCTTGCGCGACGGCATTGCGCTCGGACGCGAGCGCGCTGTTGCCGACGGCGATGCCGTTGTCAGCCGTCACTTCCGCATCGGTACCGATCACGACCGCGTTGTCGACAGTGTCGTTCGGCGATTTGCGGTCCGCTTGCGCGTTGGTGCCGATCACGACGGAGTTCAGGCCGTTCGCGACAGCACGGTCACCAATCGCGACAGTGCCGTCGCCATACGCCTGGCTCGAACTGCCGATCGCGGTGGAGCGGTCGCCGAGCGCCGCGACGTTGTTGCCGAGCGCGCTGGCGGCATCGCCGACCGAGCGCGCGCGATAGCCGACCGACAGGCCGCCGTCACCATCCGCATCGGCCTGCGGCCCAATCGCCATGGCGTCGGTGCCCGAGGCGCCGGAGTTGTCGCGATTAGCCGGATCCGTCGAGTTGATGCTCACGTAGCGCGAGGCATTCGCGTCGATCGCGGCGTTGAGCTGTCCGAGATTGACGGCCTGGTCGCCGAGGACCGCGGCGGCCGTCGTGATGGTGCCGTCCGCGTTGCGGATCACCGCATTGCCGGGCGTTACGCTGACCGCGCCACTGGAGACCGCCCGGATCGCCTCGGCGACCGTGGTGTAACGCTGCGGGCCATCTACGCTGTTCAGTTCGATGACATAACCGGTGTAGTTCCCGTCCGGCCCAACGGTAATGTTGCCGCCGACCAGGTTTGCCGTCGCGGTCTGCGCCGCGCGCAGCTGGTTGACGTTTACCGCGTCGAAGCCCTGCGCGCCGTCGGCCACGTTGACGATGCGGCGCTGCAGATTGGACGCGCTGCTGCCGACCGAGACCACGGTGCCGTCGCCAAAGGTGCTGCCGGTGAGGAAGCTCGTGCCCACCCCATCAGTGGCGAGTGCACGCGAATTGAAGCCGATCGCCGCGCTGCCGCCTTCGGCGAACGCGCTGCGACCCAGGGCCACGCCCTGGCCCGCGGCGGAGGCCTCGGTGCCGATCGCCACCGCGCTCACGCCGGTGGTGCGTGCGTTGTAGCCGAACGCGGCCGAATCGCTGGATGCCGACGCGAGCGCGCCGATCGCGGTGCCGCGATCCAAGGCACCCGCGCCCTGGTTGGCGCGATAACCGATCGCGATGTTGAAATCGCCCTTCACGGCCGTGCCGGCCTGGCTGCCGATCGCGATGTTCTGGTCGCCCAGCACGCCCGTGCCCGCCTGGAAGCCGATCGCCGTCGTCTGGTTGCCGACCACATTCGTGCCTGCGCCGGTACCGATGGCGATGTGCGATGTGCGGTCTCCTGCCTCCGTACCGCGGGTGCCGACGCCGGCCCCGGTGCCGAGTGCGATGCCGTTGGGCGAAATGGCCTGCGCGCCGCTGCCGGCGGCGAACGCGTTACCGCCATTCGCCGTGGCCTGGCCGATGGCGATGCTGCCGCGGCCGTTCGCGGCCGCCAGCGCACCAAGCGCGGTCGCGTTGCCTGCATTGGCCGTTGCCCGGAAACCGATCGCGGTCGCCTGGTTGCTCTGCGCGCCGGACACGCTCGCACCGGTGCCGATAGCCAGCGCGTCGGCGACGAATTCGGATGCCACGCGGGCGCCGTCGCCGAGGGCGATGGTGCGGTTGCCCGCCGCGGATGCAGCGCGGCCGATCGCGACGCCACCCGCGCCGTCCGGCGCTGTGGCAGACGCCGTGCCGACGACAGCGCCCTGACCGATCGCGATCGCAGCCGTCGCACCGTCGGTGGTGACGGCACCATCGCCGGACGCCAGGCTGCTGTCGCCGCCCGCGACCGAACGCGCGCCGATGGCGACCGACTCGTCGCCGAGCGCCTGGGAATCCGCTTCCGCCGATCGCGCACGGAAGTAACGCACGCCGCCTGCACCTTCCTCGATGAAGAGGCCGAAGATCTGCCGGCCGGTGACCGCATCGGAACTGACGGCGTTCACCGCACCGTCGGCGACATTGGTGATGCGCGAGCCGCCCGCGTTGATGCCGGCGGTGGTCACGCTCGGACCACCGGCGATGGTCAGACCGGTCGAAGACAGCCGCACCGCGCCGCCGACCGCGACACCCGCCGTGGACGTCACGGTTGCGCCGGTGGTGACGGTGTCCACGTTGAGATTGCGATTCAGGGTGAGCGCGACGCCTGCCGCATCAGCGGCGCCGTTCAGCGCGACACCCAGATTGGGATCGCCCGAGAACGTGACCCGGCCGTTGGGCCCAATGTTGTAGGCAGTCGCGCCGACCGCTACATTCCAGCCTGCACCGGCCTGCGCCTGCACGGCCTGCAACTGCGAGAGATTGACCGCGTGGTCGACGGCGCTGCCTGCCGCGACACCGGAGATGACGCGATTTCCCGCCTGGATTCCGGCCGTGGTGATGCTGGGTGCACCGGCGCCCAGGGTCAGCCCATTGGCGCCGAGCCTGACATCAGGGCCGATGGCCACGCCGGTTGTATCGATGCGCGTTGCGCCGGCCGTGACCAAATCGACGTCGATGTCGCGTGCCAGCTGGATTTCGATGACGGCATCGTCGTCGGTGCCGGTCTGGGTCACGCGGATGTTGGGATCACCGGTGAAGGTCACCGTGCCGTCAGGACCGATGGCGGCATCGTTGGTGCCATCTGTCACGGTGAACTCCTGCGCGGCCAGCGGCGCGCTGAGGAGCGCGATGCACAGGGCCGAGATCGGCAGCGCAGGGTTCCGGGCGCCGCCGACCAGTCCGGACAGCGTGGACGACATGCCGGCGGGACGATGTCCCGAGGCCAGTTCGGAAGCCACCACCCACTGCATCAGGGTCGAATTCCAGACCCGGCGGAAAATCCTATTCATTAATGCTCTCCTCTGATCGCGCGTATCGACCAAGCCGAAAACGCGACTGACTTGGCAGTTAAAATGGATGTGCTGCTCAAAGAGCATTCTTTATACCAACTTGTAATGACCCAGTGATTTTCTGCTCAGGTGCTACCTTTTCACGGAGAGCACGATGAGCCAAGTGATGGAAGAAGAGATCAAGCGTTGGACGGCGCGGCGGAAGTCGGCGCTGGTGCTGGAGATCATCCAGGGCAAGACGACGGTGGCCGAGGCCAGCCGGCAGTTCGACCTGACCCCGTCGGAGATCGAGGGTTGGGTCGACGACGCAAAGCGCGGGATGGAGAACGCCCTGCGAGCGAAGCCCGAGGACGTCCGGGAGCAGTACGAGCGGCAGCTCAAGGATCTGCAGGAAGCCTACGGCGAAGCGATGCTGGAGCTGCGCGCCCGAAAAAAATTGACGTCCCTGTTGGGCAAGGACGAGACCTGATGGTCTCGATCCAGCAGGGACTGCGGGACGATGGGTTCGAGGTCTCGATGGTGAAGCTGTGCCGCTGGTTTGGCGTGGCGCGGCGCACGATGTATTACCGGCCCACCAAGGCGCCGCCGACGGTCAAGCCGGAGCTGGCGGAGCCGATCAAGACACTGATCGAGGAGGAGCCATCGTTCGGCTACCGCACGGTGGCTGGACTGCTTGGCATGAACAAGAACACGGTGCAGCGGATCTTCCAGCTCAAGGGTTGGCAGGTCCGCAAGCGGGCCATTGGCCGCCGACCTCGAATCCAGGCATTGCCCTCCGTCGCGCAAGGGCCGGATGAGCGTTGGGCGACCGACCTGTGCCGGATCTGGGGCGGCCGGGACGGCTGGCTGACGCTGGCCTTGGTGATCGACTGCCACACCCGGCAGTTGCTGGGCTGGCAGCTCTCGCGAAGCGGTCGCGCAACCACCGCGGCCGCCGCTCTCGAGCAGGCCCTGATCACCCGCTACGGCACGCTCGGGCGCGTCCCCGTGCCGTTCCTGCTTCGCTCCGACAACGGTTTGGTCTTCACCAGCCGGCACTACACGCGACTGGTCCGCAGCTACGGCTTGAAGCAGGAGTTCATCACCCCCCACTGCCCGCAGCAGAACGGCATGGTCGAGCGCGTCATCCGGACGCTGAAGGAGCAGTGCGCGCACCGCCACCGCTTCGAAACCCAGCAGCACGCGATCCGGGTGATCGGCGACTGGATCCAGTTTTACAACTATCGGCGCCCACACCAGGCGCTGGGCATGAAGACACCCGCTGAGGCTTATGCTTTAGCGGACTGACCTGAGCAGAAACCGCTGGGTCATTACACCTGTGGAAGGGGGCAAAATCTGACAGCGCGCGTCACATTCAGAGGTTGCGACCAAAGCCCTTCAGGCGTTGCTGCACGCGGACTGGCTCGAGAGCGCCCGCCAGGCTGCTATAACGTCGCCATGAAAAACCTGACGCTCGCCGCCACCCTGCTGGCGGTCTCTTCGCTTCATCCCGTCTTCGCCCAGACCGCCCGGCCGCAGGCTGCGCCGCAGTCGATCTACGCAATGAGCGCGGCCGGACTCGGCAGCGCAATGACCTATTGCATGACCAAGCACGGGCCGCTTCGTGAAGGCTCCACCGCTGCCCGCTGCTATGCGCGCGCGCGCGCGGTGCTGGCTGCCGCTGATGTACGCCGCCATGCCGAACAGGCCGACGCGCGCTGCGCCGACCCCGGCTCCTTCAACGCGTGCATCACGCCCGAGGTCGGCCGGTTCGTGTTCGCGCTCAATGCCGAGTTCGCCAAGCAGGCGCTTTGAGCCGTTCGACCTCGAACGACGAGCTGGCCGGCGGGGCCGCTGGACAACCTCCGCGGATGCCTGAGGGAGCGCCGCTGTGACGGGCGCGAGTCACGCGTGATGCGCCTCAAGGCGGTGACGAATCTACGCGGGACGCGCGCTGTGATTCAGCGCAGTGCGCGCAGCCGCTACCCGCAGCGGCACATGCATGTGCTTGCGCGGCAATACGTCTCGGGAGTGGTGGGTCGTGATGGATTCGAACCATCGACCAGCGGATTAAAAGTTGCCTTTTGAATCAATAACTTGCTGATTCTCAAGGCAAACCGGCGTTAGCCCATGTTAGCCGGTTTTACTTGAAGATCAATAACTTACGTTAGCTTGCTGCAACGCACAAGAACTGCGCGGTGTACCGCTGGTGTACCGCCAAGTCAGTGGGTCAGCGCGGCCAAGCGCACCTGCCAATCGTTCTCCAGCACGAGTTCGCAGTGCAACGCGCGGTTGTCGCCGAGGTCCAACGCCATGTCGCCGACGACCTGGCCACTGTAGTTGCCGCTCAGCAGGTCCAGGAGGTCGCGCTTGTAGCGCGAATCGGGGTTATCTAGGTGCTGGCCCTTGGTCTCCAGGACCAGCACGCGCTCGCTGGCGCCTTCCTGGCGCACGGCCACCACAAGGTCCGGGTACACCTTGTGCTTGCGCCAGCCCTGCAGCCCGTACTGGCTGCGCGCCACGTTGCGGAACCACCAGTGGGTCGCGGCCTTGCCATCCACATAACAGGCCACGTTGCGCTCCAGACCGTTGAGCCCGTCCTCGGTCGCCGGCACGAACAGGCTCTTTTCCGCCTGTACGCCATCGTCGCGCAACAGGCCGCGCAGGGGCTTGGCGAGAGCAGCTTCGAAGGTCTCGGGCACCTGGTAGTTGCGTCCATCGGTGTGCAGGCTGAATTGCACTCGTCCGGTCGCGATTTCGTCACGAAAGATTGCCTCGGCCATCGCGTCCAGAGCAGCTTCAAGATGCAACCGCAGTTGATCGATGATCAATCCGGCGCGTTCGCCGATCTTCGAGACATCAACTCCGGCGCCGGCCAACTCGTCAAGCAGACGATCCACCAGTGCCCGCGCCTGCCAAGCATTGGGCACCAGGTCGCTGATGGCGCGGCAAGCATGCACAGGATCGAAGCCGGGCGTTTCCCCGACACTTTCGCGGTCCTGCACCTCCAGCAACTCGCGGCCTTCCACAAGGCCGATACGCATGAAGTGCGATGCGGCCTGCGCATCCCCCGTGGCCAACCGCTTCGCCAGCGGCGCCACGTCGATGGCCAGCGGATCGGTCCGCCACAACAAGTCCATCTCGTAATCCAGGTCACGCACCCGGTCGTCCTCGACCCAGCGCACCAGCGGCAGGAAGATACGCAGCGACTCCATGCCCTTGCGACGCTTCATGGTGGTGCTGTCGCCGGTATCGCCGCCATCCCTGGTCTTGACCTGGGTGGCAAGGTCGCCCATGCCGTCCTGCTCCAGCCCGCCCTTGATCGCGGCGATCACGTCTTTCGTCTTGCTGTGCACACACAGCACGTAGCACTCGTCAAGCGAAGCGATCCCGGTCTTCTCGGTATCCGGCTGGCGCAGGATGCGGCCGATCAGCTGCGTGAGCGCGCCCTTGCTGCTGACCGAGGCCAGCGAGCACAGCACGTAGGCGAACGGGCAGTCCCATCCTTCCTGCAGCGCCGACTTGGTGATGATGAAGCGCACCGGATTGGTCGGGCTGGTCAGGTCCTGCCGCTCGGGCGCCCTCAGGTCGTCGCGCTCGGCGCTCTTGATCGCAATCTGGTCCTCGCGCAGGCCCAGCGTCATCAGGTACTCGAATGCATCCTCGCTATGCACGTGGCTGCCGTCGCGCTGGTCCTTGCCGGTCCGCTCCACCTGCACCAGGCAGATCGGCCGGATGTAGCGTGCGCAATCGGCATGCAGGCGTTCCGCATCGGCCTGCAGGGCGTCGAGCTGAGCCAGAGACTCGCGCAAGCAGGCACGCCAGTCCTTTCCGGCCTTCACCGCGACGTTGATCGGCAGCTTGATCATGTCCTCGTCGTCAAGGTCGGTGCCGCGCACGTCGCACAGCCAGTTGCTGTACACCGGCGGAGAGTCCTTCGGCCGGTCGGCCGGCGTCGCGGACAGCTCCAGCACGAAACTGGGGTTGAACCCGTACAGCGTGTCCATCGCCAGCTTCGAGTAACCCTTGTGCCCCTCGTCCAAAACCACGATGGGACGGATCGCGCGCAGCGCATTGCCCAGCGAATCCTTGACCACGTGCCAGTGCAGGGCCACGTCACTGTAATAGTCGAGGTTGGGCACGTCTTCCAGCCAGCGGGCATGACCGTCGCGGTCGTCCGCCGCCGGGAAGAAGCCATGCACGCTGCCGCGGTCGCGGAACAGCCGCAGCGATTCCTTGGTCTCGCGATTGGCCGACTGCAGCATCAGCAGCATCACGCACAGGTTGCCGTCCACGTCGGCACGATTCAGCGGATCATCCTTCTCCAGAATCCGGGTGCGGCCGCCGCTGGCTTGGTCGAGCATGTGGCGGTAGGGGTGCTCGCGGTCGCGCAGTGCCTTGCGGGTTTGTGAGTAGATCGCCTCGTTGGGGCAAATCCACAGGACAAAGCCAGTGCGCTGCCGCTGCCACTGGCCCAGAATGCGCGAGATGCTCGCCGCCGCCAGCAACGTCTTGCCGCCGCCGGTGGGTACCTTGAGGCAGACATTGGGCACAGGCTTGCCGGCGCCGCTGACGCGCGGGCTGAAGGGAACTTCGGCGCGCGCGGCCGGCAGCTTCCCTGCCGCAGCCATGGCGTCCCAGGCCTTCCGGGTGAAGTCCGCCACCTGGATACCGGCATCGGGATGCTCGGCCGCCAATGCCGCCTGCTTGGCCGACATGGCCGCCTGATCCGAAAGTGCGTTCAGATAAAGGCTCAGGGTGGCCAGCACATTTTCCTGAAAATCCTTGAATTTCATTGATTTTTCCTCACTCCTCTCCCCGTCGGCATGCGCCTCGTGGCGCTTGCAACGGCAACGGAATTCCGTAAGATGCCCGGTACCGAGCCCCTTCGGACCGAACCGTCTCCGTATGGTGTGCTTGCCGGGCAATCGCCCGACTAGGCCGAAGGTGCGGACAAGGGAGCGACCACGTCGCTCCCTTCGTCTTTTGGGCTAGCGGAAATCCCATACGTCCCCCAGCCTCCCCGCACGCGCCAGCACCTGCCGCCAACGGTCCGCATGCTTGCGGTCATCCGCCCGGTATGAGCGGAAGATGGCGCCCGAGGCCATGTCCGCCAACTGGATCAGGTTGTCGCGGTGCGACTCGGCGAAACGGATGCTCCGCACCTGGCCCGGCTGCAGCTGGTGCCGCAGGTAGGTATTGAGCTCGTTCTTGAAACGACGGTCACCGCTGCCGTCGATCTTGATCCGCGCATCGGTCAGCACGCCGTGGTCGTTCGCCAGCAGCAGTTTGACGAAGAAGTTGTAGAACAGCTCCTTGCGCTCGCGCAGGTTCTCGCTGTAGATCGCCGACTTGTCCACCACCAGAGCCCGCACGCTGAAGCGGCAGCCACGCACGCAGTCGAAGAACGCATCCTTGATGTCGTCGTGGCACTTGGAGAACTTGAACTCGGCCTTCAGCGCCAGCTGCTGGCGTAGCGTGCCGATCGCCGCGCTGGTGCGTTCAGCCTCGGCGAAGTCGTCGAACACCACCATGGCGATCACGAAGTGCGACGACGAACCGCGCACCAGCTTGAAGCCGGGGTCGCCGCTCTCGTCGATCAGCACCAGCACGCGTGATCAGCCTTTCTCGATGCGGTACAGCGCATACGGCAGCGGCGCATGCTCGACGCCCAGCTCCAGCAGCTTCTTCTGCGGCACGAACCGGGCGGGTGCGAACACCAGATGCGGCTTGTCGTTCGCCGTCGCGGCGATGGTCTCGGCCAGCGACAGCGTCAACGCCGCCTCGCGTGATTTCAGGTAATCCAGATCGGGCCGGTAGACCAGCCAGACGTGGTATTGCGCGCTTTCGCCCAGGTAGCCGTCACCCTCGCGCACCTTGGCAGGATCGAGCGGCTGACCGGTTGCGGTGTGGAACAGGTATCCTCCAAAGGCCGCGAATGACGGCAGCGACTTGCCGGTCAGCAGGTCGTCCAGCTCCAGCTTGTCGCCGAGCGTGCAGTAGGTGAAGCCGCCGCCCAGCCCGTCCGTTTTCTTCGCGACAGCCTTCTCGCCGGTGACGACCAGCTCGCCGTCCTTGACCGTGGCCTTGACCTTGTCGAAGCGACCCTCATTTTTCTGCTCGACCAGCGCCACCTGATCCAACAATTGATTGGCCTTCTTGAGTTGCGAGAACGTGAGCTTCTGGCGCAGCAGCTCCTCGCGCTGGGTGCCAGTGTATTTGTAACCGTTGATCACCCGGCGCACGCGCTCTGCGGTCAGCGTGTCGGCGTAGTTCTCGCATTCGACCAGGATGAACTTGCGGTTGCCGCCGTCCTTGGCGTTTTGCGCCAGCACGGCGTGGGCCGTGGTTCCGGAGCCGGCGAAGGAGTCAAGGATGAGTGCATCCTGATTCGGTACGAGCTCAATCAGCTTCTGCACGAGCGCGACGGGCTTGGGAAAATCAAAGGGATTGGCGCCCATGACCTCGGACAACGTTTTGCGAGCCAGGTCCATATTTAGATCGGCGTCTAACCAAATGGTCTTTGGCTTTGTTGTGCTCTCGGTGCCATCTTCGGCACTCAGATAATCCTTCCGGAAAACCCGCCAACTGCCGTCGCCAGTCTGGCGGCCGACAAGCAGCTTCCGATCCGCTTCAACCTTAGGAACACTCCACGTCCAGCACGTTGGCTCACCATTGGAATCCAACGGCAGCGCTTCGGCGGTATGCGAACTGTCCTGCTCCGTAGACACACTCCCCGTTTTCGGCGCTACGTAGATCGGGAAGTAGAGGTTTGGCCGCGTCTTTGGATTGAACGCCGAGTTGCGATTTCGCAGTTCAAGCAAGCGATAGCGACCGTCGGCGTCCTCGTCCTTGTATTCCGCAATCATCTTTTCGGTCTTCGGCGCTCCCGTTAGGGTCGTGAATCGTGCGTCCTTCGCAAACGCAAGGACGTACTCGTGCGTCTTCGCAAAGAATCTGTCCAGGTGACGCCCCTTGGGAAACTCTGAACAACTCCCCCGACGTGGGCGACAATAGCGCAACGCGATGAGGGTGACGATCGATGCAGCTGACGTTCGGTGATGCCGAAGGCATGGGCAAGCGCAAGCGGACCCGCAAGGAGAT